>CBIMJO010001048.1:0-4326 GCA_966244135.1 uncultured Actinocrispum sp.
TTGGCCCCGGGGGGGTTCTGGGGGGGGGTGTTTGTTCTTGTTGGGGGGGGGGGCGGGGTTGGGGGGCGGGGGCGTGGGAGCGCTCGATGAGCAGCTTGTAGATCCCGGCGCCGATCAGGCCGCCGATCACCGGTGCCACGATCGGGATCCACCAGTACGGGAAGCCGTACTGGTCGGTGAACGCCGTGTCGTACCCGGTCAGCCAGGACGCCAGCCGTGGGCCGAAGTCACGGGCGGGGTTGATCGCGTAGCCGGCGTCGGTGCCCCAGGCCATCCCGATCGCGACCACGGCGAGCCCGACGACCAGCGGGGCCATGTTGGCCAGCGGCGCGGTGTTGCGCAGGTCGGTGATGGCGAGGACGACCAGCACCAGGATCGCCGTGCCGATGATCTGGTCGCGGAAGGCGCCCCAGTCACTCACCGGAAGCGTGCCGTTACCCGGAAGGGTGGAGAAAACACCCTGGGTCTTGATGGTCAGGCCGGGGTCCTTGGCGTTGAGGACCTCGGTGTAGTTCCACCGCACCAGCATGGCGGCGAGGAACGCGCCGGCCGTCTGGGCCAGGGCGTACGGCGCCACCTTGCGCCACGAGAAGCCCTTGAACACCGCCAGCGCGATGGTCACCGCGGGGTTGAGGTGGGCGCCGCTGATCCGGGAGGCGACGTAGATACCCAGCGTGACGCCCAGACCCCACGCCCAGGCGATGCTGTCGTGGTCACCGATCCCGGCGGCGACCACCTGAGCCACCACACCACAGCCGAACAGGATCAGGATCAGCGTCCCCACGAACTCGGCGGCAAGCTCGCCGCGCAGCCCGTGGGCCTTGAGGTTTCGCACCATTGCATTCCTCCACAAAGGACACCCGGCTCCCCTGGCCTGCTGACGTTAAAATCGCGTTGTACCTGGGTCAACGTGGTGCGGTCGGCATTGTCGAACGGCCCCGGAAGGGTGTTCGACATTGTCGAATCGGGGCCGGTCGGGTTACCGTCCGGCCGTGCCAGGTCCCATTCAGTCCATCGAGCGCGCGGCCGCGATCCTGCGGCTGCTGGCCCGCGGCTCCGGCCGTCTCGGGGTCGGCGAGATCGCCGACTCGCTGGAGCTCGCCAAGGGCACAGCGCACGGAATCCTGCGGACGCTGCAGGGTGTCGGGTTCGTCGAACAGGACCGCGACACCGGCAAGTACCAGCTCGGCGCCGCCCTGCTGCACCTGGGCACGAGCTACCTCGACGTGAACGAGCTGCGGTCGCGGGCGATCAACTGGGCCGACGCACTGGCCGCGCGCAGCGGCGAGGCGGTGCGGATCGGCGCTCCGCTGGAGGGCCGGGTGCTGGTCGTGCACCACGTGTTCCGGCCCGATGACTCGCTGCAGACCCTCGACGTCGGCACGCTGCTGCCGTTGCACGCGACCGCGCTGGGAAAAGTCCTGCTGGCCTACGACACCGGACTCGTGGCATCGTTACGCGACGGTGAGCTGGAGGCCTACACCCGGCGGACCCTCGTCTCACCGACCGCCGTCAAGCGCACCCTGGCGAAGGTGCGTGAAGCCGGCTTCGCGAGCGAACGCGGCGAGATGATCACCGGCGAGGCCGGGATCGCCGTGCCGATCCGGGGGCAGGGCGGCATCGTCGTGGGCGCGATGGGGATTTCCGGTGCGGTGGAACGCGTCTGTGACCCGGACGGCGCTCCCAACGCGAAACTCGTCGGCTACGTGCGGGATGCCGCGCGGGCCGTGTCCCGTGACCTCGGCGCTTCCCGGTGGTGATGATGGTTCAGCGTTACGTCATGTCGATCGACCAGGGCACCACATCGACCCGGTGCATCCTGTTCGACGCGCGCGGGCGGCTGGTGTCCGTGGTGCAGCGCGAGCACCAGCAGCATTTCCCGCGGCCGGGCTGGGTCGAGCACGACGCGATGGAGATCTGGCGCAACCTGGCCAAGATCGTGCCCCAGGCCCTGGCTCAGGCGGGTGCCACGCCGGACCAGATCGTGGGACTGGGGATCGCGAACCAACGTGAGACGACTGTGGTGTGGGACAAGCACACCGGCGTTCCGGTCGGCCGCGCGATCGTCTGGCAGGACACCAGGACCGACCGGATGGTGGAACAGCTCGAACGCGACCCCGCGGCGGCACGCGTCCGGGAGCTGTGCGGTCTGCCCATGGCCACGTACTTCTCAGCGCCGCGGATCCGGTGGCTGTTCGACAACACACCCGGTCTGCGGGAACGCGCGGAGCGTGGTGATGTCCTTTTCGGAACGATCGAGAGCTGGCTGATCTGGAACCTCACTGGCGGCCTGCACGTGACCGACGTGACCAACGCCAGCCGGACCATGCTGATGAACCTGCGGACGCTGTCGTGGGATCCGGAGCTGCTCGAGTTCTTCGATGTGCCCCGGGCGATGCTGCCGGAGATCCGTTCGTCCACAGAGGTCTATGGCACCACAACCCAAGTGGTGCCGGGGATCCGGATCGCGGCCGCGCTCGGCGACCAGCAGGCGGCCTTGTTCGGGCAGACCTGTTTCGCGCCCGGTGAGGCCAAATGCACCTATGGGACCGGCAGTTTCCTGTTGCTGAACACCGGGGACACCCCCGTTCTGTCCAAGCACGGGATGCTGACGACGGTCGGGTTCAAGATCGGTGACGAACCCGCTGTGTACGCTTTGGAGGGTTCCATCGCGGTCACCGGGTCGCTGGTGCAGTGGTTCCGGGACGGCTTGGAGCTGATCAGCAGCGCGCCGGAGATCGAGACGCTGGCGCGGACCGTGTCGGACAACGGCGGCTGCTACATCGTGCCCGCGTTCTCCGGGCTTTTCGCGCCACACTGGCATAGTGAGGCCCGTGGCGTGATCGCCGGGCTCACTTCGTACATCACCAAAGGACATCTGGCCCGGGCCGTGCTGGAGGCGACCGGCTGGCAGACCAGGGAGGTGGTCGACGCGATGAACGCCGACTCCGGCCTGGCCCTGTCCACTCTGAAGGTCGACGGCGGGATGACCGCGGACAACCTGCTGATGCAGTTCGTCGCGGACGTGCTGGACGTTCCCGTGGTACGGCCGATGGTTGCCGAGACCGTGTCGCTGGGCGCTGCCTACGCGGCCGGTCTTTCCGTCGGCTACTGGCCCGACCTGGAAGGCTTGCGGCGCAACTGGCACCGAGCCGGGCAGTGGCTGCCCGCCATGGCTCCGGCGCGCCGCGACTCGGAGTATGCCCAGTGGCGGCAGGCGGTTCAGCTGACCTTCGGCTGGATGCGCCCGGCCGAAACGCCTCGGCCGCCGGGGACGGACATCGTGGACGTCATGCTCGATGACCATCGCCGGATCGAACAGTTGCTGCGGGATCTGCGAAACACCTCGTCGGACCAGGAATCCCTGATCGCCGAACTCTCCGCCCTCCTGACCTCGCACACCATCGCGACCTCCCGCATCGTCCGCCCTTCCGACGGTTTCGCCGAGGCCCTCCTCCCCTTGTTCGAGGCGGACACGGCCGACGACGCTCTCATCCACCTGGAAACCCTTGTGGATGCGCATATCCGCACCGAGGAACGAACCCTCCTCAACGATCTGCGCCGCACATTGTCCACTTCGGACCGGTCTGCCCTCGGCCGCGCGTTCACCACCGAACAACACCGCCAGCTCACCCTCAACTGCGGCTCCCCTGCCCACCTCCGCGACCAAGCCCGCCGGTGAACTGCCGGACGAGCCCGTCAAGACGTCTTCCACCAGGCCCATCGAAGATCTATGTCCTTCATTTCCCCCTGGTCCCGGTACCCGATGCGCTGAATGACGAAGTAGGCCATGCGTCCTCCGTTCGTTCGCGCACAGAATGTGGATTTCGCCTGCATCTCCTCGAGAGAGATCGACGTTTTCCACGCCGAGCCCGGCAGCCGCACGCAGGCCGAGTACGTCGGATCGGAGGCCGACTTGGCCAATACGCCGATCTGCGCCTGGTTGATGGCATCGACCGACTTCCGCCGAACAGCGATATCCGCCTCCTTGCCCTCCGCGTCGAATACCGCGCCGGACCCGAAATTGAGAGTGCTGCTGTTTCCGGACGCGGACAACGTCGCGCTGCCCGACCGGCCAATCGTGACAGTTGCCTCACTTGGAGCGGCGGTTGTGGTTGACGCGGCCGACGCACCTGTCCGCGGGGTCGACCCTGTGGTAACAGTGTCCGTGGCCGGATTGGCACCAGCAACCGCGGCCCCTTCCCGATCGCCGAAGGAAAATCCGAAGACAACGGCCCCGGCAGTCGCGATGACCACCGCCATGACGATTGTCTTGTCGACAGGGCTGCCCCATCGAGCCCAGATCAGATAGGCGCCGGCTAACAG
>CBIMJO010001049.1:0-4323 GCA_966244135.1 uncultured Actinocrispum sp.
GGGTATGCCGTGCCGCGCAACGTGAACCGGGGCGGCGGGGTGAGGCGCCCGCGCCAGTCACTGACACGTAGATCGGCTCGTGCGCGTGGTGGATATGAGTACGGGGCTTGATCTGTCGTTGCAGACTGTCCTTTTGGGACTGTGGAATGGGGTTCAGGTCTGCTCGGTGGGGTAGATCTGATTGAGGGTGGTCCGCCATGTCACCGAGTACACCAGCGCGGCGGGGAGTCCGACCGTGAGTCCGTACAAGAGCCCGGCTAGAGGGCTGATTGCGAGTCCCATCTCGTAGGTGAGCACCGCCGCGACCATGGCCACGAACACGAGCCAGTAGACGAGGTCGGCACGTCGTTGCTGGCGTGGGCGGAGCTCCGGCGTCAGGTCCGGGGTGTCGGGTGCGCAGGATGGCGAACGCGATCCCGAAGGCGAGCCCGCCGACGGGGGGCGCCGGCGAGACCGACCCGCAACCCGCCTTTCAGCCCGGCCTCGAGACTGCCTATGAGTTCGCCGCCGATCCCGAACGTGTTCGTCGCCACGAGCGTGATGGCGAGTCCGGCCACGAGCCCGCTGACGAGTCCGCCGAGGAACCGGCCATGACCCCGAGGTCCAGCCCGTATCTGGGGCCGAACAGGAACCAGAGTGCCGAACCGACCACGAGCATGAGGGCGAACCCGAGTTCCAGCGACCGCGACCAGTGCCGCACGGCGTGTCTCGGTGGGCTGATCTGGCGAGGTCCGTCTTCGCGCGGTGTCGGGCGTACCAGGCCGCACACTATTCTGAGCACGACCCCGAAGAGGACGCCGCCGGCCAGTCCTCGGCCGAGCCACCCCACTGGGCCTCCGGTGAGCCCGACCGCGATCCCGGACGCCAGGTCCGTGATCCGGATGGGGAGGTCGCCGTCGAGCGTGCACACCGAGCCGGTACTCGTGCCGACCCGTCGTGCTCGAGCACCTCGCCGATATCACCCGGTCCGGACAGGCCGAGATCGACGCCGCGGTCGCGGACCAACGAACCCGGCAGGATCCGCCGCCGCCGCAGCGTGCGACCTCTACATGGTTCTCGCGATGGTGCGCAGCTCATCACGCAACCGGTCGGCGAACTGCGGTCCGGTCCAGTCGTCACCTGCCCACCACAGTGAGACTCGGGCTGTGGAGCATGCGTCGTGTCCGTTGCTGTGCACGGTGATGACGTAGTACACGTCGTCATTGCGTTGGTCGTAGCTGTCGTAGACGGCGACCCAGGATCGCTCGCCGTCCAGTGGTTGGAGGTGATCGAACCGAGGGAAGGTCATTGCCTGGCGGCCAGCCAGGTGTTGTAGCCGACATCGACGATGGACACGTGGCTCAGCATTGCCGCGTACGAAGCGAAGACCGGATAGACGGAGTTGGTGACGTCCTTGCCTTCGGACATGGCGTCGAGGATGTCCTCGTGGTCGTATTCGTAAACGCGGGGGTCGCCGCTGTCGGTGCGCATAGCCAGTGTCGACGTCACGCCATCCGCGGAGCGACCGACGATCACGAAGTCCGCCAACGCCTCTTCAGAACCGTCGTTGCCGTGTTCGGACAGTCCCAGTAAGTACTGGATGCCGTGCATCCGGTCCACGCGTGGTGACCACTCCTCGAACGTCTCGAAATGGACCAATGAGTTGCGGTGCGGCGCCCAGCCGGCGAGGGTGCGCCGCAGCACACGATACGACTCAGGCAGCATGTGGTCAGGCTCGGGAACGCTGTCATTCCAGCGGTAGAACACGAGATGGGGAAACCGGTCGACGAAACGGGTCAGCCGGTCTTGGTCGTCCGGTGACAGCGGCGAGCGGGCGATCCACTCGCGTGCCACGTCACCTTTGCCGAGCGTGCGAGTATTGGCCAGCTGGATCAGGTCAGGTGCTTCGACACGGTCAGCCCGTTCGGCGAACAACCGCTCGATGGAGAAGCCTGGCTGGTTCATCTTGTGCCGAAGCGTCGACGGCATCAGACGCAGTGCGTCGAAGTCGTTGGTGGTGAGCTTCGGCAGGCCGGGGCGGACGACGAACGAGTTCGCGTCGCCGATCGAGCCTGCGCAGACCTCCGCGCGCTCCCACGCCTTCTGCGTCGTGGACCAGTCGTAGTCCGAGGACAGCTCGCCGAGGTTCCGTCCGCCGTCCGCGTCTTCGGCCAATGCGTGCCAGCCGACCTCGGTGCAGTGGTTGGCGACGATGGTGCCGCTGTTCCAGCTCGGCTGGCCCAGGACGTCGGCGACGTCACCGACCGAGGAGTAGAGGATGTCGATGCGTTCCAGGCGTTCACACCGAATCGTGTCGCCCAGGGATTCCATCCGCGTGGCGACGATCTCGAGATGCTCAAGCAACTGCATGTTCTTGAGCCCGTTCACCGTCTCCAGCTCGCACGCCACGATGCGCAGCCGCCGCAGCCCGGTGCACCCAAGCAGCGGGCGAAGATCACGCTCATGCTTGACCTCGAGGAACTCCAGCGCGGCCAGTTCTTCGGCACTGAACGGCGGCTGATGCCCGATCGCCTCGGCTAACGCATGCATGGCGTATTCATAGAGGATGCCGCCGCGGCCCGATCGACCGGACCCGCTCCTCCGGCCCAGCCCGCCGGGCAATCCCCAACCTGGGACGTGCCACCCTCGAGCCGGCTGGCTGACTCAGACACACCTCGACCGCGAACTCGCCCCGCGTCGTATACCAGCAACATCATGTCGGTCACCTGAGTAGAGGCCTCCACAATGGACCCTCCGTCCGTGACGGCGGTCGACAGCTTCTATGCGCGTGAGCGTCTCGGCCAGGTTGCGCTGGCTGGTGCGTGTGTCCCGGTGCTCCGCGCCAATACCCTCGTGCGGATCTCCAATGCTGTGCGGTGTTCGGCCTCGGCACCAGCCACATCACCCAGCTCGGCCAATACCAGGCCGAGATTGTTGCGATCGACGAGGGTCGCCTGGCCGAGATCGCGGCCCTGTACAACGAACCTCGGGGTTTCGGGCTGGTGGCCTCGGATCCGGCCGTGTCACGACTGATCTGATCGACACGCTCGCTGGTGATGCGGACAAGCTTCTCACCGACACCTGTGCGGTGCGTGCCACGATCCAGGCTGCCGCCGGGCGCGCGGCCGGTGCGCATACTCCGGCCGCGCCTGCGCAGGACCTGGTCATGATCGGAAGACCACCACCACCCGCTGCGCCAAGTCCGATCATCCGCGACGACCGGCGGTGTCATTCCAAAGTGTCTGTCAGACAACGAGTTTGCGGATGTGGAGCGGGCACACTCGACGCCGCGCCGCCGGGAAACGCGGCTCATCTGTCGAGGCTCGAGCCACTTGGTTGATCTAGCACTCGTTGCTGTTCAGTTTCAAGTGGAACAGAAAGACCTTCTTGTTCTTGAAGTCGAACTCGTAGGTGGCCTTGGCATTGCCCGGAACAGGGACGGCGAGGCTCGTGTAGACGCCTGTGTCGGCGGGTGCCTTCGCCTCCGGATAGGCCTTGGTGACGTCGGCCAGCGGCGAGTCGATCCCGATGCCTTCCGGGGTGCGCATGACGCCGAGGCCATTGATGACCGAAACCCCATTCTTGGGGGAGATGATGAGGTCTCCTTGAGCGCCGTCCATGTCGATGGTGGCGGTCTTCGGGCACTTGGCCGCAGACTCCGATTGCTTGTTCGTGTCGATCGTCCAGCCGGCCGCCGTGACCTGGTCCTCCGTCGCGCCGAGGCTGACCGCGTGCCCCTCGGGCCCCAGCGTCAACGGACCTCCTGTCGCGGGCTTGGTGGCGGCGGTGGCCGGAGAGCCCCCTGTGGACTGCGGACTGCCGGTGTCCTTGCCACCGCAGGCGGTCAGGGCAAGCAGGCAGGCGAGAACTAGAGCCTTGCGCACGTTTCAAACTCCGTTTCGAGATAGTGGGACACGCATCCGCTCCCGGCGTCAGCCGCGTCCTCGGCATGCGCCGGAGACTGACACTGCCCACTACACGGAACGACCACAGCAGACCACGACATCAACCCCGAGCCACCGATCATCGTCAATCTGGACCGCCGTCCCCGCTGTTTCCACCGGTACCGGCAGGACTGTGCGATGAGGCTTCGGCACAACCAACGATCTCCTTCGGCAAGATCGCCGAACCGTATCGCTCCCAACATCCGCGCCCGCCCAACGGGGCAACATCAATCGCGCGATCAGCGAGCTGGCCCACGGCGACCTGATCGACAGCCGCGCCACACTGGCAGGCACCAGGGTGCGGGAGTCCGCCCACAGCCTCACATCGCTGGCCATCCCCACAACCGCCGCCGAGGAGTACTTCGCCGTCACCGAGGAAAGTCGAAGCACTCCCCGACGC
>CBIMJO010001050.1:0-4322 GCA_966244135.1 uncultured Actinocrispum sp.
CGGCAAGGGCCGCGACGCCATCACCAGCGGCCTCGAGGTCACCTGGACCTCCACCCCGACCCAGTGGGGCAACGGGTTCTTCGACAACCTGTTCCGCTACGAGTGGGAGCTGACCACGAGCCCGGCCGGGGCGAACCAGTGGGTGGCCAAGGACAACGCGGGCGCCAACACCATCCCGGACCCGGAGAACGGCACCCTCAACCGGCCGCCGACAATGCTGACCACCGACCTGGCGCTGCGGCTCGACCCGATCTACGAGCCGATCTCGCGCCGGTTCCACGAGGACCCGGCGGCGTTCGCCGACGCGTTCGCCCGCGCCTGGTTCAAGCTGACCCACCGCGACATGGGCCCGATCCAGCGCTACCTGGGCGCCCAGGTGCCGCAGGAGGAGCTGATCTGGCAGGACCGCGTGCCCGCCGTGGACCACGAGCTCATCGACGCGCAGGACGTGGCCGCGCTCAAGCAGCGCATCCTCGACTCCGGCATCCCGGTGTCGCGCCTGGTGTCGACCGCGTGGGCGTCGGCGTCGACCTTCCGCAACAGTGACAAGCGCGGTGGCGCCAACGGGGCCCGCATCCGCCTCGAGCCGCAGCGCGGCTGGGAGGTCAACGAGCCCGACGAGCTCGCGCAGGTGCTGCGCACGCTCGAGGGCATTCAGGAGTCCTTCAACGGCGCCCAGACCGGCGGCAAGAAGGTCTCGCTGGCCGACCTGATCGTGCTGGGCGGTGTCGCGGCGGTCGAGCAGGGCGCCAAAGCGGCCGGGTTCGACGTGCAGGTGACGTTCACCCCGGGCCGCACGGACGCCTCGCAGGAGCAGACCGACGTCGAGTCGTTCGCCCAGATCGAGCCGAGCGCGGACGGGTTCCGCAACTACCGCGGCAAGGGCAACCGGCTCCCGTCGGAGTACCTGCTGCTGGACCGCGCGAACCTGCTGGACCTGAGCGCGCCCGAGCTGACCGTCCTGATCGGCGGCCTGCGCGTGCTCGGCGTGACCCAGAACTCGCTGGGTGTGCTCACCGAGACCCCGGGCTCGCTGACCAACGACTTCTTCGTCAACCTCCTGGACATGGGCACGGCGTGGCAGCCGGTGTCCGAGGACGCGGAGACGTTCGAGGGCCGCGACCGGGACACCGGCGAGCTGAAGTGGACCGGCAGCCGCGTCGACCTGGTCTTCGGCTCGAACTCCGAGCTGCGGGCCGTCGCCGAGGTGTACGCCAGTGACGACGCCAAGGAGAAGTTCGCCCGCGACTTCGCGGCCGCGTTCGGCAAGGTCATGGACCTCGACCGGTACGACGTCAAGAAGTGACCCGGTGTCCGGGCCGGCCCGCTGTGCCAGCGCGGCCGGCCCGGACCGTCCGGCGGTGATTTCCGCCGACACGGACCAGCCGGTGGGCTGTTACCGTAGCCGCGATGCGCCGTTACGCTGGGTTGCTGGCCGAACGGAACTTCCGGCTGCTCTGGGCAGGGGAGACGATCAGTCAGACCGGCACCGCGATCACGTCGGTGGCCATGCCGCTGATCGCGGTGACCACGTTGAACGCCAGTACGTTCGTGGTCGGGCTGTTGAGCGTCGCGGTCTGGCTGCCCTGGGTGGTGGTCGGGCTGGCCGCGGGCGCATGGGTCGATCGGCTGGAACGCAAACCGCTGATGGTGGCCACCGACGCGGTGTCGATCGTGCTGCTGGTCAGCGTGCCGGTCGCGGCCTCGCTGGACCTGCTGACCATCCCGTTCCTGCTGGTGGTGGTCTTCGGGATCGGCGTCAGCTCGGTCTTCTTCCTGACCGCCCAGCAGGTGCTGATCCCGTCCGTGGTCGCTCGCGACGACCTGGCCGAGGCGAACGCCAAGATCCTGGGCAGTGAGGCCGCGGCCCGCATCGCCGGGCCGGGCATCGGTGGCGTGCTGACCCAGGCCGTCGGGGCACTGACCGGGATCCTGGTCAACGCGGCGGGTTTTGCCGTGTCACTCCTGTGCCTGGTCGCGTTGAAGGTGGAGGAACCCGCCCGGCCGGTCGTGCGGCGGTCGCTGTTCCGCGAGATCGGCGAGGGGATTCGCTATATCGCGACGGATCCCTACCTCCGGCCGGTGACCACGTTCGCCGCGGCGGTGAACCTGGCCAGCAGCGCGATCCAGGCCCTGCAGATCGTGTTCCTGGTGCGGGTGGTCGGCTCCGGCCCGGTCACGGTCGGCGTCATGCTGGCCATCACCGCCGCCGGGTCCCTGGCCGGCGCGATGGCCATCCGGCGGGTGACCGTGTGGCTGGGCACCGGGCGGGGCATGGTGCTGACCGCGTTCACGACCGTCCCGTTCGTGCTGTTGATCCCGCTGACCACCGACGGCCTCGGCCTGGTCTGGTTCGCGCTGGGCATGTTCGTGCTGGACGCGGGCATCACCGGCACGAACGTGATCATCGGCAGCTTCCGGCACGCCTACTGCCCGCGCGAGATGCTGGGCCGGGTCGTGGCGAGCATGCGGACCCTCGCCTACAGCGCGCTTCCGCTCGGCGCCCTGCTCGGGGCGGTGCTCGGCACGATCGTGGACGTCCGCGGCGCGATGTGGCTGGCCGCCGTCGTGCTGACCCTGAGCGCGCTGTTCCTGTTGCCGCTGCGGCAGATCCGGGACCTCCCGGTCACCGACGGCTGACGGGTGGGCTGGCGACATTCCGCCGGGCGGTCCGGCAATTTGTTCACGCCCCTCATGTCCGCTTCAGGAATCTCGATATGGCTGTACATACTGTGCACCGGCTCGTGGCGCAGGCCGTGACGTGGATGTGAGGACAGATGGTGACGACGGGTACGCAGCAGGCACAACGCACCGGCATGGCGCCGGTGGTCCAGGCGCGATTGGGGTTGTGGGCGTTCGTCGTCGTCAACGTCGTGATCGTCGAGACCCTGTTCATCACGGTGGGCACGGGCAAGAACAACATCCTGACGGTCGCCAAGTTCTTCGGCCTGCACGCGTTCCTGCTGCTGATGTTCCAGCTGCTGCTGATCTCGCGGCTGTCCTGGCTGGACCGGCGGATCGGCATGGACCGGCTCACGGTGTGGCACCGCTGGGTCGGGTTCACCATGTTCTGGACGGTGCTCACGCACGCCACCCTGGTCGTGCTGGGGTACGCGACCCTGGACAACGTGTCGATGGTGAAGACCTTCGGCGCGCTCGCCGGGGTACCCGCGTCGCTGCTCGGCATGCTCGCGGCGGCCTGCGTCGTGGTGATCGCGGCGACCTCCCTACGGCCGCTGCGGCGCAAGCTGCGCTACGAGACCTGGCACGCCATCCACATGCTGGTGTACCTGGTGATGGCGTTCGCGTTCGTGCACCAGATGATCGAGACGACCACGTTCACCTCGTCGATCTTCGCGCGGGTCTACTGGTGGGCGCTGTGGCTGTTCGCGGTCGGCTCGCTGTTCACCGGCCGGTTGATCATTCCCTTGCGGCGTAACGCTTTCCACCAGTTCCGGGTCGAGGCCGTGGTGCCCGAGTCGGACAACGCGACCTCCGTGTACGTCACCGGCCGCCACCTCGACAAGCTGCCCGCGCAGGCCGGTCAGTTCGGCATCTGGCGCTTCCCCGGGCACAACAACTGGTGGCTGGCCAACCCGTTCTCCCTGTCCGCCGCGCCCAACGGCCGCAACCTGCGGCTGACCGCCCGCGCGGTCGGCACCACCAGCGCCGGGCTGCGGCAGCTCCAGGTCGGCAGCCGGGTGTTCCTGGAGGGCCCGTACGGCGCGTTCACCACCAAGCAGCGCACCAAGTGGGGCATGCTGCTGATCGCCGGTGGTGTCGGCATCACGCCGATCCGGGCGCTGCTGGAAGAGCGCTGGTCGGGTGACGTGGTCGTGCTGTACCGGGTGCGTGACGAGCGGGACGCCGTGCTGCTCAACGAGGTCCAGCAGCTGGTCAACGCGCGCCGCGGGCGTCTGCACCTGCTCACCGGCCGGACCGGCCAGGGCGCGCGCCCGTTCGAGCCGGAGGTCATGCGCAACGCCATCCCGGACATCACCGAACGCGATATCTACGTGTGCGGCCCGCCCGCGATGACCGCCGCGGTGCTCGCCGGCCTGCGCACCCTCGGTGTGCCCAACGGGCAAGTTCACGCGGAGAAATTCAGTCTGGCGTGACTGTCGATCCCGGGTCCGCTCGTTCGACGCAGGGGCAGAGAACGCCTCAGACCCGGGAGAGACCGCATGAGCAGCACCATCGTGATCAACACCTTCGTCACCCTCGACGGCGTCGCGCAGGCGCCCGGCGGGCCGGAGGAGGACCGGACCGGCGGGTTCGAGTTCGGCGGCTGGACCGTGCCGCTGTTCACCGAGCAGGTCGGC
>CBIMJO010001051.1:0-4320 GCA_966244135.1 uncultured Actinocrispum sp.
AGCCAGGCCACGCTCTCGGCGTCGAGGTGGTTGGTGGGCTCGTCGAGCAGCAGCAGGTCGGGCGCCTCGAGCAGCAGCTTGCACAGCGCGACGCGGCGCCGCGCGCCACCGGACAGGTGGGTCACGGGCACGTCCGTCGGCGGGCACCGCAGCGCGTCCATCGCCTGCTCCAGCTGGGAGTCCACGTCCCACGCATCGGCGTGGTCGAGCGCCTCCTGAAGCTTGCCCATCTCCTCCATCAGCTCGTCGGAGTAGTCGGTCGCGAGCTGCTCGGCGATCTGGTTGAACCGGTCCAGCTGGACCTTGATCTCGCCGAGGCCCTCCTCGACGTTGCCGAGAACGGTCTTCTCCTCGTTGAGCGGCGGTTCCTGCTGGAGGATGCCGACCGAGTAGCCGGGCGACAGGAACGCCTCGCCGTTGTTCGGCTGGTCCAGCCCCGCCATGATCCGCAGGACGGTCGACTTGCCGGCCCCGTTCGGACCGACCACGCCGATCTTGGCCCCCGGGTAGAACGCGATCGTCGCGTCGTCCAGGATGACCTTGTCCCCGTGCGCCTTGCGCACCTTCTTCATGGTGTAGATGAACTCCGCCATGCCCGCGATCGTAGAGCGGTCGGCGAACACCGATCACCGCGACTGCCGCGAACGCATGTGCCAAGGTGGCGGCGATGGTCCGGACGATCATGCCGCCACCGCCGCGAGCTGGCCGCCCCGCTCGATCGTGGCGTGGCAAAGACTGAGGTCGGGGCCTATGCCGATGGCATCCATCCGCAGGTCGAAGCGGCGCTCGCCGTCCTTCTCGTACTCGTGGGTGTACACGCGGCCGGTGGCGACGACCGGATCGCCGACGGTGAACGTGGCCGCCACCCGCTCGGCGAGCTTGCGGAAACAGGTGATCCACAGCAGCAGCGAGTCGCCGTTGATCCAGGTACCGGTGTCCTTGTCGTACTTGCGCTCGTTCGAGATGAGCATGAACCGGCTCATGGGCTGGCCGTCCGGCGTGGTCGCCGTGCGGACGTCGGTGCCGAGCCGCCCGGTGAGGCTCAGTTTGGTCTCGTTCCATGCCATTGCGAATCTCTCCTTGTCCCGGCGCTGGTTCGCTTCCGTGCTTTCAGCTTTCCGGGACCGCTCCGGCCGGGCCAGCGAGCTTGGCCGCGCCTGTGGACAACCGCCGGGTGTGGATGGATCGGCGGGTTTTCGCTCGGTTGGGAACGGGATTGTCGGTGGGGTGTGCTAGTCCGCGTCGGCGCGCTTGTCCGCGTCTCCTGCCTGGACTTTCTCGCCGCCCATCTGGCGGAGCATGGCGTTGTAGGCGGCCAGTTCGGCCTCACCGTCCGCATCCGCCCGGCGGTCGCGGCGGCGGGCCTCCCGCTCGTCCTGTTTGGCCCACTGGACCAGCAGCGCGACCACCACGACCAGCAACGGAACCTCACCGGCGGCCCACGCGATGCCACCGCCGAGCCGTTGGTCGGACAGCGCGTCGGTCACCCAGGGCAACGCGAGCGAACGGTAAAAACGGTCACCGATGATCTGCTGCATGCTCATCATCACGACGCCGAAGAAGGCGTGGAACGGCATGGAGGCGAACACCATCGCCAGCCGCCCGACCGGCGGCAGCCGCTTCGGTGTCGGGTCGATGCCGATCACCGGCCAGTAGAAGACGTAGCCGGTCAGCAGGAAGTGCGCGTTCATCGCCAGGTGCGCCCAGTGCAGGTCGAGCGCGTAGTCGAACAGGCCCGAGAAGTACAGGACGTAGAACGACCCGACGAACAGCACCAACGCGACCACGGGATGCGTCAGCACCCGGGCCACCGGCGACTGCACGGCAGCCAGGATCCACTCGCGGGGGCCAGGCGGATCGTCCTTGCTCGCCGCCTTCAAGGCCCGCAGCGCCAACGTGACCGAACCGCCCAGGACCAGCAGGATCGGCGCCAGCATGGACAGCAGCATGTGGCTGATCATGTGGATGCTGAACATGGCCGGTGAGTAGCGGCCGATGCCGGACGACGTCGCCAGCAGGATCACCGCGCAGCCGCACAGCCACGCGATCGTGCGCCCGACCGGCCAGTGGTCGCCGCGGGCGCGAAGCCGCCGCACACCAAGCAGGTACAGCACCGCGAGGGCGATCGCGGCGGTCCCGTAGATCAGGTCGAACCGCCAGTCGAACATCAGCCGGAAGAAGGTCGGCGGGCCGTCGAGGTTGTATCCAATCCGGACGGCGACGTTCGAAGGGCGCAGGGCTTCTTGCTGAGGCGGAGGTGTGCGGGCCAGGCCTGCGGCGATGCCGATCGTGATCATCATGACCAGCACCTCGAACGCGGCCAGCTTGACCAGCGCCCGACCGGACCCGGTGGCCACCACGTCCCGGACCCCGCGATCGCGCTGGAAGTACCCGAAGACGCCGAGCGCGACCAGCGCAGTGCCCTTGGCGACCACGAGCAGGCCGTAGTTCGTGGTGAACAGGTCGCTCAGCGGCAGCCGGACCAGGGCGTTGATCACGCCGGACACCGCCATCACGATCCAGCAGCACAGCGCCAGCGTGGAGAACCGGCTCGCGGCGAGCCCGAGATGGGCGCCCTTGCGGCGGCCATGCGCCAGCAACGCGATCAGCCCGCCGACCCACAACGCGGCCGCCACCAGGTGCAGCAGCAGGCTGTTGGTCGCCAGGTCGTGGTCGCCGCCGCTGGACGAGTGCCCGCTGACACCGAGCGGGAACAGGCCCACGACCGCGATCAGGAACAACGCCGCGGTCCAGCCCCAGGACAGCACCAGCCGGCTGCCCAGCGCGGCCAGGAACGCGATGGCGGCGGTGATCAGCCACGCATTGGTCGTCTCGACCTCGGACGACAGGTCGATGAGCTTCTGGATGTCGAACAGCTGCGTGACGGGCTTCCCGAACGTGTCCGCGGTCGAGAACGGCACGCAGAGCAACGCGCAGACGAACCAGACCCAGCCGGCCCAGCTCGCCGTCCGGACCGCCGCGTACCCGTCGGCGGCCAGGAGACCGGACTGCTGCGGCGGCACCATGAAGGCGGCGAACAACAGCGAGCCGACGCACACCACTCCGCCGATCTCGGCGAGCACCCGCACGATGATCTGGCCGTACGCGGTGAACTCGCCCGGGTTCGGCACCCCAGCCACATACCGGTCGCTGACCAGCGCGAGCAGCCCGGTGGCCACGACGACGGCCATGATCCCGCCGACCACGAGCAGCGGTCCGATGCGGGCCCGGTTTCGCTTGGCGGCTGTACGCGCGGGGGCAGCGGTGGAGGACACGACATGAGACTAGAACCCGGCGACCACCGAAAGCCGGGCCCCTAGGGGAAACCGGCCGGTTTCATCCGGTTGACCCGGAATTCGCGCCAAGCGGGGAAACCGTCTCGAGGCGGTTTTTCTGTTCCCGGTGCCGGGCCCTGGTCGCGGCGATGGCCAATGGCGCGATCGCCCACGCGATCAGGGCGACGACCCCCAGGGAGATCGGCAGGCTGGTCAGCGACGCGATGCCGCCGACCATGGGCGGGCCGATGAGGAAACCGCTGTACGCGATTGTTGTCACAAAGGCGAGTTCGCGTTCGCCTCCGCCGCCATCGGCCCGTCTGCCGACCGCTCCGGCCAGTTCGAGTGCGACCGGAAAACCATAGGCAAGGCCTATACCGGCCAAACCGAAACCAATGTAGGTAAACGCTTGGACGGGAATGAGGATGGCGATGAACAGCCCGATCGCGGCGACTGTGGCGCCGCCGATGAGCATCCGCGCCGAGCCCCAGCGGGTCTCGATGCGTTCGCCGAGCAGGCGCATGATGGCCATGGCCAGTGAGAACCCCGTGTACACCAGGGCGCCCGCAGCTTCAGTGAGACCGCGTTGGTGGACGCCGAAGAACGCGGACCAGTCGACGCTCGCGCCTTCCGCGACCGACGAGCAGAGGGCGATGAGGCCGAGCAGCCACAGCACCGGGCGTTTGACCAGCGAGCGGTTGGGTTCGGTGCGGTCGGCCGCGGGGACCAGGTCCTCGACCGGGATCCAGCGGACGAAGGCCAGCGCTATCAGGATGCCGACGACCGCAGCGATGCTGAGGTGCCGCAACGGGCTGAGATCGTGGCCCGCGGCGAGGGCGGCGCCGGTCGAGCCGAGCAGGCCGCCGAAGCTGAAGCCCGCGTGGAACACCGGCATGATCGCGCGGCCGCTGCGGCGGATGGCGGTCACCGCGGCGATGTTCATCGAGACGTCGAGTGCGCCGACGGCCGCGCCGAGGACGACCAGGATCAGGCCGAGTTGTACGGGCGTACGCGCGAGGCCGAGGAAAGGAAGCAGGGCGCATCC
>CBIMJO010001052.1:0-4318 GCA_966244135.1 uncultured Actinocrispum sp.
AGGTCGTGGAGTACTTCCTGCGCCGCGATCCCACCCAGGTGCAGCGCGCCTCGGACGACCCGAAACGGCGGATGGCATTGGTCTTCCGGTGGTACCTGGGCATGGCCTCGCGATGGGCGACCACCGGCGAACCGGCCCGCGTCATCGACTACCAGATCTGGTGCGGCCCGGCGATGGGTGCGTTCAACGACTGGGCTCGCGGCACTTACCTGGCCGAGAACCGCCGGGTGGCCGATGTCGCGGCACATCTGATGCGAGGGGCGGCGTTCACGCTCCGGGTCCAGCAGCTGGCGTTGGCGGGAGTTCGGCTTCCGGTGGAGTACCGGCCATGAGCAGCTGGAACGGCCCTTACCGGGCCGCCGTGGACCTGGACCGGCTGCTCGGCGATCCCCGGGATCCGCTGAACCCGCACGGGTACGCGGCCATGGTCGGGCGGGACGCGGCCGAAACGTATCCGGACGCGCTGGCCGCCGAGGTCTCGCCCACCCTGCGGGACGCCTTCCTGCCCGGCGGACGGCCCGCGGACGAAACAATGATGATCACCCGGGCGGTCGGCCGGCGGGACATCACGATCATGCCGGCCACGATGTTCAGCATCACCGCGGCGACCTGCGTACTGCTGTCCGGGTCGGCGGAACAACAGGATCGGGTCCGTCGGCTGCTCGCGGGCGGCGCGTCGATCGGGTTCGCGTTGTCCGAGGCGCCGCACGGCAGCGATCTACTCGGCAATGACTGCGTCGCCGAACCGACGGCCGACGGCTTCGCCCTGACCGGCGAGAAATGGCTGGTCGGGACGGGTGCGAAAGGTGCGGCCCTGCTGGTGGTCGCACGCACGGGCGCCCGCGGTCCGTCGTCGTTCTCGTGCTTCTTGGTCGACGGCGAGGTCGTGCAGCGTGCCGCACCGCAGCGGCCGACCGGGATGCGCGGCATCGACTTCACCGGCTTCCGCTTCGACGGAACGCGTATTCCGAGGTCAGCGCTGGTCGGCGAGATCGATCACGGGCTGGAGACGGCGATGAAGGCAATGCAGGTCGTCCGGGTCACTGGCACGGCGGCCAACCTCGCGTGCGCGGACACCGGGCTGCGGCTGGCCATGGACTTCGCTACGTCGCACCAGGTCGGCGGTCGCCCGCTCGTGCATCACCCACAGCCCCAAGCGGACTTGGCCACCTCGTTCACCGCTTTGCTTGCCGCGGACGCGGTCGCGCTGTCGGCGGCACGCGCTCTGCACACTCTGCCTGGGGCGCAGAGCTTGTGGTCCAGCGTGGCCAAGAGGGTGCTGACGGACTTGTCGGATGAGGTGCTCGACCGGTGCGGGGATGTTCTCGGGACCCGATCAGTGTTGCGGGACGGGCAGTTCGCCGCTTTCGACGTGGTTCGGCGGGACAACGCGGTGGCCCGTCACATCGACACCAGCCCGACCGCGAACACACGGCTGGCCGCTGCTCAGCTGAGCCAGATCGTCGCCGCTGGGCTGGGGCCGGCGGGTGTGGACCTGTCGGGCACGTTCGCCTTGGACGTCAAGCCGCCGCCGCTTCGACTGTCCGAACTGGACATGTCGACCCGAGGCCGGGACGAGGTGACCTCGGGCCTGCCAGCGATCATCGGGCTTGCCAGGGCCGTTCTGCATGGCGATGAGCACGCGCGGCGGACGCGCAAGGCGATGTCGTCCATCGACGCCGCGCTGACGATGGTCCGGGAGGACACGCAGGCGTCCTTGGCGCAGCGGGCATCGGGGCTGTTCGACCTCGCCGAACGGTTCTGCTACCTGCATGCGGCGGCCAGCTGTGTGCACTTGTGGTGGTACAACCGGCATCTGCCGGTGGCCGGGCTGCGGCCGGGATCGTCGAGCTGGCTCTGGCCGGTGCTGGAACTCCTGCTCGATCGCGCTCACCAACGTCATCGGCGGCTGGCGCCGGACGCCGTTTCGGCCATGATCCCGCTGGTCCGCCGATTGCACAGCGGCGGGCGGCTGTTCTCGGCGGTCCCGCTGCCGCTGGCCGAATCGTCCACTGTGGAGGGTATCGTGCCATGGCAGGCGTAACCGATCTGGCCGCCTTGATCGGCAGCCTGGAAAAACACCTCGGGGACCCGTTCGACCCGGATCTGCCGCTGTCCTTCGCCTCGGCACTGGAACACGATGAGCGTGAGACCTATCCCCACGTGCCGCTGGCGGCGCTGCACGCTTGGTCCACTCAGGACTTCTCGGTCCCGCCTGACGCTGGTGGGCGGGCGATCGATCTGCAGGACACGTTGGCCTTGGTGACTCAGGTGGCCCGGCGGGACGCCGCGACCGCGATGGCGATGTGCACGACCAGCCTGGCGTACATGCTGATCTGGGTCGCCGGGACGCCTGCGCAGCGGCGATATTACGGGCAACGGGTGCTGGGCGGCGCGAAGATGTGCTGGGGGCTCACGGAAGGCACCCATGGCAGTGACGTGCTGGCCAACGAGATGAGCGCCCGCAAGGTGGACGGCGGCTATCTCGTCACCGGCCGGAAGTGGTTGATCGGCAACGGGACCCTGGCCGACCATCTGGTGTTGTTCGTGCGTACCGACGATCACGGCGGGCCTGGCGGGTTCTCGATCCTGGTCGCGGATCGCGCTTCCGTTCCACCGGACCAGGTCCAGCCTCTGCCCAAGCAGCGCCTGCATGGCGTTCGTGGAGTCGACACGAGCGGGTTCGAGCTGACGGAGTGCTTCGTGCCCGCCTCGGGGTTGATCGGCGCGGAGGGGCAGGGGTTGGAGATCATGCTCAAGGCTTCGCATCCGATCCGGGTCATGGTCACCGCCTTGGCTCAGGGCTGCGCGGACACCGCTTTGCGCCTGACGATGGACTTCGCTGTGTCGCGGACGTTGTTCGGCAAGCGGGTGTTCGATCTCCCGGTGTCTCGGCGGGCGCTCGTGGGCTGCTTCGCGGATCTGTTGATCACCGAGGTCGTGGCCACCTGCGCGGCTCGGAGCTTGCAGGTCGTGCCCGAGCAGAGCAGTGTGTTCTCGGCCGTGGCCAAGCATCTCGTGCCGTTCACGCTCTCACGGACCGTCCGCGAACTGTCCACAGTGCTCGGTGCGCGGCACTATCTGCGGGATCACCACCGGTTCGGCATGGTCCAGAAGATCATACGAGACTTGCCGATCACCGGGTTCGCCGACGGGAACTCCGTGGTGAACCTCAAGAACATCGCCCTGCAGCTCGATACTCTTGTCCAGCCGACCGGTTCTTCGAAAGCTCGGCTGTTGTTCGACTGGGACGCCGACCTTCCGGAATACCGGCCGGAGGCGGCGCAGCCGTTCCACCGCGGCGGTGACGAGGTGATGCAGGCCCTCGGCCTGGTGCGCTCGTGGGCTTCGGATCAGCGACTTGTGCAGCTCGGTTCGCTCTTCGCCGAAAAGCTTGCCTCCCTCAGGGGCTCACCTGGGCAGTCCGCCGAGCTGTTCTCCCTGGCCGAGCAGTACACCGTGGTGCACGCCGCCGCGGCCTGCATCGGGCACGCTGTCCATTCTGGAGGGTGGCTCGACGGGACGCCGCTGTCTGGTGAGCTGCCGTTGCTGTTGTGCTTGGAACAGTTGTGGCAGCGGTTCGAGCCGTATCGGCGGTTCACCACACCTTCGGATATCGACGCGGGCGCGGAGATCCTGCTGGCCTTGCATTCGGGCGGGAAGTCGTTCGGGTTCCGGCAATTCCCGTTGTCCACCTGGGATCCGTCGTGAAACGCCCGGCTGCCGGGTGGTCGATCCTGGCGGCGTCACTGCCGATGTTCATGGTGTCGCTGAACAACTTGGTCGTCACGAACGCGCTCCCGGCCATCCGCAAGGACTTCAGCACCGACGTGGCCGGACTGCAGTGGGTGGTCAACGGTTACGTGCTTGCGTTCGCGAGCTTGTTGTTGACCGGGGCCGCACTTGGCGACCGCTTCGGCCGGCGGTTGGTGTTCCTGATCGGCATCGCCGTGTTCACCTACGGCTCGATCGGTTGCGCTTTGTCGACGTCGATTCCGGCGCTCATCTCGGCTCGGGTCGTGCAGGGGTGTGGCGCCGCCGCGGTTCAGCCGCTGTCGTTGACCTTGCTTGCCGCCGCGGTTCCGGAGCGGCGTCGCAGCGCGGCTCTTGGCTTGTGGGGCGGTGTCAACGGGCTGGGCGTCGCGCTTGGACCGGTGGTCGGCGGCGCGGTGACCGAAGGTTTGGCGTGGCAGTGGATTTTCTGGGTGAACGTGCCGGTGGCCGCGGTCGCGTTGCCGTTGGCACGGTGGGCTTTGCCGGAGAGCTGGGGCCGCGACCGTGGCCTGGACCTGCCGGGCATGGTGCTGGTGACCGCGGC
>CBIMJO010001053.1:0-4318 GCA_966244135.1 uncultured Actinocrispum sp.
GCTTGGACGGGGCCAAGCACTGGCGCGAGCACTGGGCCGACCTGGCACACCTCGGTCTGTTCGCCATGGTGCTCCCCGATGAGGACGGTTCGGTAGCTGACCTCGCCGCCGCGCTGGAACAGACCGCCGCCGCGCTGGTGCCCGGTCCGGTGCTACCCACAGTGCTCGCCGGGCTGCTCCTCGCGCGCGACCCGGACTCCCCGGTGGCCAAGGAACTGCTTCCTGGCCTGGCCGAAGGCGGCATCCCGGTGGCGGTCGGCCTGACGCCGGACGGGCCGCTGCTCGGTAACGCTCCGTACCAACTCGTCGAGCGCGACGGCGCCTGGGCGATCACCGAGAACGCGACCAAGGCCAGGGACTCGCTCGACCTGTCCCAAGAGCTGTCCACGCTGGACGGTGGCGAACCGGGCCGTGTTGTCGCGGTGGCAACGCAGGAAGTCCGCGACCTGGCGGCGACGCTGGCCGCGGCAGAGGCCGCGGGAATCGCTCGGTGGTGTCTGCGCACGGCGACCGACTACGCCAAGGTACGAGAGCAGTTCGGTAAGCCGATCGGCTCCTACCAAGCGGTGAAACACCTGTGTGCGGGGATGTTGTGCCAGGTCGAGAAAGCGACAGCGGCCGCATGGGACGCGGCCCGCGCGGCCGACGAAGCCCCGGACGAGCACCCGCTGGCGGCGGCCGTCGCGGCGGCGGTGGCGTTGGAAGCGGCGGTCGAGGTGGCCAAGGACTGCATCCAGGTCCTCGGCGGCATCGGCTTCACCTGGGAACACGACGCCCACCTCTACCTGCGCCGGGCTTTGACTCTCAGGGCGTTGCTCGGCGGCACACCGGCATGGCGCCGCCGAGTGGCAACCCTTGCACTGGAGGGCAAGCGCCGACAGGTCCGCACACTGTCCACAGCGGACAGTGAGATTCGGGACCTGGTCGCCGAGATCGCGGCCCTCCCGCACGAGGACCAGCGGAACAGGCTCGCGGAGACCGGACTGCTCACGCCCGAATGGCCCAAGCCCTACGGTCGTGACGCCACCGCCGAACAGCAGCTGATGATCGCCGACGAACTCAGGAGAGCCGGGGTCAGCAGGCCGGACCTCATCATTGGTGCCTGGGCGGCACCCACGATCCTCAAAGGCGGCACCGACGAGCAGCGCGAGCGGTTCGTCTGGCCGACCCTGCGCGGTGAGATCGAGTGGTGCCAGCTGTTCTCCGAACCCGAGGCCGGCTCGGACCTGGCGTCCTTGCGTACCAAGGCGGTTCGCGAGGACGGTGGCTGGCGGCTGACCGGACAGAAGGTCTGGACGTCCCGCGCTGCGCAGGCGGACTGGGCGATCTGCTTGGCGCGCACCGATTCCGACGTGCCCAAACACAAGGGGATCACGTACTTCCTGCTCGACATGAAGAGCCCGGGCATCGAGATCCGGCCGCTGCGCGAGATCACCGGCGACGCGATGTTCAACGAGGTCTTCCTCGACGACGTGTTCGTCCCGGACGACTGCGTGGTCGGTCAGCCCGGCGATGGCTGGCGGCTGACCCGGACAACGCTGGCCAATGAGCGCGTCGCGATGGGCGGTGGCTCGTCGTTCGGCGTCGAGGTCGAAGCCCTGCTCACGCTGGCACAACAACGAGACGCGGACCAGGAGCGGCTGGGCGAGCAGGTCGCCGAGGGGCTCGTCGTGTCCTTAATGGACCATCTGGGCACCGACCCCAGTGTCCGCAAGCTGGTCGGCGTCAAGCACCGGCAGAGTGTTGCCGAACTCTCGCTCGACCTGTACGGCCCGGAAGGCGCTCTCGCGGACGTGGCCGGTGACGCCATCCACCAGTTCCTGCTCACCCGTTGCCTGAGCATCGCCGGCGGGACGAGCCAGATCCTGCTCACCCTCGCGGCGGAGCGTGTCCTCGGCCTGCCGAGGAGCTAGGAGACGCCGATGGACTTCACCTTCGACGACACCCAGAAGGAAATCGCCGACCTGGCCGCCACGGTGCTGCGCCGGGAGCCCGACCAGGCGTGGAAAGCCTTGGGGCAGGCGGGGTTGCTGACGCTCGCGGTGCCCGAACGGCTGGGCGGCGACGGGTTGGGCGTGCTGGAGACGTGCGCGGTGCTGACCGAGGTCGGCCGGGCCGGGCTGGACACCCCGGCGCTGGCCACGCTCGCCCTCGGCGTGCTGCCGATCGTCCACCTGGGCACGCCCGAGCAGCAGGACCGGCTGCTGGCCGGATCCCCGATCATCACCGCGGCGCTCGACGGCGGCGAGCTCAGGATCGACGGGGACCGCTTGACCGGCACCAAAACACACGTTGTATACGCGGAGCATGCAACCTGCATACTCGTTGCATGCAATGAGTATGCGTATGTCGTCGACCCCGCCGACCCGGGCGTGAACATCGTGCCGACCTACTCGGCGAGCGGCGCACCCGAGGCCACCGTCACCCTGGCGGCGGTTCCGGCCGAACGGCTCGGCGATGTCCAAGTCCTGCAGGCATTCGCGCTCGCGGGTGCCTGTGCGCTGGGCGATGGGTTGCTGGCGGGCGCGTTGGAGCTGACCTCCACGCACATCCGCACCCGCGAACAGTTCGGCAAGCCACTCGCCACCTTCCAGGCCGTGGCACAGCAGATCGCGGACGTGTACGTGGCCGCGCGGACCGTGCACCTGGCCACGTGGTCGGCGATCTGGCGGCTGGGCACCGGCCGGGACGCGGGCTCGGCGCTGGACGTGGCGGCCTACTGGCTGGCCCAGGAACTGCCGCTGGCCATGCACATCTGCCACCACCTGCACGGCGGGCTCGGCGTCGACATCACCTACCCGATGCACCGCTACTACTCGCTGAGCAAGGACCTGGTGCGGTTCGTCGGCGGCGTCGAGGAAAGGCTGGAGCAGCTGTGTTCGTCGATCTGACCGAGGAGCAACGCGCGCTGCGGAACCAGTTGCGCGAGTACTTCGCCGGGCTGATCTCCCCGGCGGAGCAAGAGGCCATGATGACCGACCGGCACGGCACGGTGTTCAAGGACCTGATGCGCCGGATCGGCTCGGACGGCTGGTTCCAGGACACCGGCGACGTCGAACGCCAGATCCTGATCAACGAGGCCGCGCGCGCGGACGTCCCGCTGCCGTACGTCACCCTGCAGACCGTCGGGCCGACCCTGCGCCAGTTCGGAACCCAGGCGCAGAAGGACTTCTTCCTGCCCAGGATCCGCGCCGGGGAGATCCACTTCGCCATCGGCTACACCGAGCCCGGGTCCGGCACCGACCTCGCGTCCCTGCGGACCACCGCGGTCAAGGACGGTGAGTCCTATGTGGTCAATGGCCAGAAGATCTTCACCACTGGTGCGCACGAGGCCGACTACATCTGGCTGGCCTGCCGGACGAACCTGGACGCCCCACGGCACAAGGGGATCTCGATCCTGATCATGGACACGAAGCTGCCCGGCTACTCGTGGACGCCGATCATCACCTGCGATGGCGCACACCACGTCAACGCCACCTACTACGAGGACGTCCGGGTGCCCGCGGACATGCTAGTGGGGCAGGAACACGGCGGCTGGCGGCTGATCACCACCCAGCTCAACCACGAACGCGTGATGCTCGGCCCGGCCGGGCGGATCGCCGGGCAGTACGAACGAGTCCGGTCCTGGGCACAGGAACGCGGACTGTTGAACCACTGGGATGTGCGGCGCGCGCTCGCCGAGGTGTACGCGTGCATGGAGGTCAACGAGTTGCTGAACGGCCAGGTCGCCTCCGCGCCGCTGGACGTGGCGGACGCGTCGGTGACGAAAGTCTTTGCCTCCGACCGAATGCAGCGGGTCGGCAGGTTGCTGGAGGAGATCGTCGGCAAGCACGGCGACCCGGCCGACCCGGAGACCGGCACGCTCCAGCGGTGGCTGGACGCGCAGGCGAAACGCAACCTGGTGCTGACGTTCGGCGGGGGCGTGAACGAGATCCAGCGTGAACTGATCGCCACTGCCGGCCTGAAACTGCCAAGGGTGCCGCGATGAATTCAACTGAGCCGAACACGATTGAGGCCGAGGCGGCCCGCCTGAAAGCGCTGGGGGAGAGCAAACCCAGGTTCGCCCGCGACCCGGTGAACGAGCCGATGATCAACAACTGGGTCGAGGCGATGGGGGACCGCAACCCCGCCTACCCGAAGTTCGCGCCACCGGCGATGATCCAGGTCTGGACCATGTTCGGCCTGCACGGGCAGCGCGACGACGACGATCCGCTGGGGTCGATGATCCGGGTTCTCGACGAGGCCGGGTTCACCTCGATCGTCGCGACCAACTGTGAGCAGACCTACCACCGGTACCTGCGGCCCGGCGAGCAGCTCT
>CBIMJO010001054.1:0-4313 GCA_966244135.1 uncultured Actinocrispum sp.
GGGCCGCGGCTGGTACCCGGGCGGCATCCGGGCCGGAGCCGCTGGCCCTGTGAATTGGGCCTGTTGTGGTGGGTAGGGCATCTGCTGCTGCGGGTACGGCGGCATCATCGGCGGTTGCTGCTGGTAGGGCGGCATGTACGGCTGCGCGCCCGCGTTCCGTTTCCGCAGGCTGACCGAGATAACGATCACTGAGGTCACCAGGATGACGAGGAAGGTCAGCAGCGAGTAAAGGCCCACCCGCGGGACCCTATCGTTGTTGATCACGCCGCACGCCACGAACCGGAAACTTCCAGCAGCGCCCCGAGATCCGCTTGCCGCCAGGCCGGTCACGATACGATGGGATGGGCGGCGCGAGGGCATCCGGCCCGCGCCACGGGAGCGACGGGCGTAGCGGTTGACCGGGCAAAATGCGGACCCGAGCGAGGCCGACCTGCGCGCCTGGGCCCCCGGCCGCACCCAGCCCCCCACACCCCCGGCCCCCGAGCCCACCCCAGCGAAGCAAGCGGACCCCGCGCCCGATCCTTACTGGGCGCCCAAACCCACTGAGCCCCACCAGTCACCCGAGGTCGCCGAGCCCCTCCCGGAAGCGCCGACCTCCACGCAGGTGCCGAAGCCGACCGAGCCGTCCGACCTGTCCAAGCACCTGCCCGACGAGCCGAAGCCTCCAGCGCCGGCACCTGCCGAGACGCAGTCCAGCGAAGGTGAAGGGCTGACGTCCGCCGGGATGCAGCCGGAGGAGCCCGCCGAGCTGCCACCCAGCTCGCCCAAAACCTCGCAGCCGTCGCCCGCAACACCGGCACCGTCGACCACCTCAAAGCCAGCCGCAGCGCCGATGTCCGCTGAGACAGCGCCCCAGCCCGAAGCGCTGGAATCCACCGCACCGGACGAGCCACCGACGTCAATCGTGCCGAAATGGCCCACGGAGGCGCAGCAGGCGACGGAGATCGTGGGCGGCGAACCCCAGCCTCCCGCGCCGCCCGTGGAGATGCGGTTGCCGGGGTACAGCGAGTTCACCAAGATCGCTGAGGGTGGGGAGGGGATTGTCTACCGGGCGCGGCAGGATGGGCTGGATCGGTTCGTGGCGGTGAAGGTCATCAATGTCGATGACCCCGCGCGGGTCGCGCGGTTCCGGCGGGAGCTGGAGATCACCGTGCGGCTGGGGCGGCAGCACCCGCACATCGTCACTGTGCTGGCGACGGGGACGGTGCCGGATGGCCGGCCTTGTATCGTCATGGAGTACTACGACCTGGGGTCTTTGCATGATCGGTTGCGGGGGTATGGGCCGCTGCCGGTCGCTGATGTCGTCGCCGCGGGGATGGCGGTGGCCGATGCGTTGTCGTTCGCGCATGGGCAGGGGTTTCTGCACCGGGATGTGAAGCCGCAGAACATCCTGATGCTGCCGACCTCGTATGTGCTGGCGGACTTCGGGATCGCGCGGATGGCCGACAGCGGGCACTCGACGTCGCTGCACATGGTCAGCTACCGGCACGCGGCGCCGCAGATGGTCGACGGGCAGCCGCCGGATGTCACCGACGACATCTACTCGCTGGGCTCCACGATGTTCACGCTGCTGGAAGGGGTCGCGCCCTACGCGTCGGACAACCCCGACGAGGACACCGTGCTGTCCTACATCGGACGGTTGCGCTCGGCCGAGCCCCGCCCGTTGACCCGCCCGGACGTCCCGCCGGAACTCCAGGACGTGATCCTCACGTGTCTGCGCAAGGACCGCGCCGACCGGTACCCCGACGCGGCGATCCTGCGAGCGGCCCTGGCCGCGGTGCCGGCCCAGACCCGAAGCTGGGTTCCGTTGCTGCCCAAGGACATCGGCGAAGCCACCACCCGGCTGGACGACGAACCCCCGACCGCGATCACCGACGAACCCACGGCGGTCCCCGACTTCGGCCCACGCCCCGAGTACGTCGAGTACCCGCCCCCGATCGAGCCGATCGAAGCCCCGGCCCCGGAACCGATCATCGAAGTCGGGGAACCGCCGAAGCCGAAGAGGAAACGCGTCCTCTACGGGGTGATAGCGCTGGTGATCGGCGTCGCCGCGGGCGTGACGGCGGTTGTCCTCAGTGGACGGCCCACCGCGACTCCCCCACCGCCCCCAGCGACGACAACAACCACAACGCCAACCGCGACAACACAGTCGGGTGGTGGCGGTGGCGATCCGGCGTTCGCCCCGAAGGTCACGAACTTCGACGACCGCGGCACCAGCATCCAGATCGACTGGACCGACCCGTCCGCGGGCAAGGCGGAGTTCGTGGTGGTCAACGTGACCGGCGCGAAACCCCAGGCACTGCGCCAGATCCCGGCCGGATCGACGTCGTTCACGGTGGACGGACTCGACCGGGCCTCGGCCCGCTACTGCTTCCAGGTCCTCGCGATCAGCACCGACGACCCCGCCAACAAACGCGGCGCCTCGGAACGCGTCTGCACCAACCGCTAACGCCGCCAGAGCGGGCGCGGATCAAGCGACCACACCAGTTTCCGGTGCCACGGAACACCTCTCCGCACAACTGAACGCGCCTTGACCGCCAGCCGCCAGGAATCCTCCGCCGAACCACCGCCAGGCGCGAAAGCGGCCCGCTCAGCCAGTTCAGCGAGCCGGACGGCCGCGGGCGAGTCCAGGGAACGACCGACATCCGGCGCGGTGAGGTGCACGGCAGGCGTCCGCCCCGCCAGCAACAACCCGTCAAGCAGGTACGCCCAGGCCCCAGGAGCCCCCGCACGCCGCAACCGCGACCGCCGCCCGGCTCGAAGACCCCACAACACCAGCAAAATCAGCGGCACAACCCCGAAAAGCCAAACAAAACTGGAGTCCGAGCTGGTCACCGGCGCAGGAACTGCGATGACCGGCAAGGTGACCGGCCCGGTCGGTCCAGGCGGCGCAACAGGTGCGGGCGGCAGCGAAGCGAGACGGTTGAGCACTTCCCGCCGGGCCGCCGAGCTCGGACCTGAGTCGTTGCCGGACACCGGATCGAACGCCACCCAGCCCCAGGTGTCGAAGTACACCTCGGGCCATGCGGTCGCGTCGCTCGCGCGCACGGCGGCCACGCCGTCCGGTCCCGGTGCCGGCGGCCGGAACCCGACCACAACGCGAGACGGCAGTCCCACAGCCCGGGCAAGCACCGCGAAAGCCGAGGCGAACTGTTCGGCCGTGCCCACGTTCGCCCCAGCGCCGCCGCCGAACAGGAACGTCTCCAGCCGTGCGTAAGAAGACCCGACCGGCGCATCCGCGGCGGGCCGGCGCCCGGCCCGGACCACTTCCTCGATCGCGACCGCCTGCTCGAACGGAGTCCGCGAGTTGGCCACGGTCCGCCGCGCATACTCCGCGAGCGAATAAGGCACGCCGGGCAAAGCCAGATACCGCCGGACACCCTTCGGCACGGTCGCGGCCCGCAGGCTGTCGTCGTCCGGTGTGTCCACAGTGGACTCAACATCGTAGCTGAGGCCACGGGACAAGCCAGTGGGCAGTGCGAGCGCGCCCGAATCCGGGTCTGCCACGGCAGCATCGGCCGTGGTCGAGGTCGGCCGACCGGAAGTCGGCAGCCAGGGCCCGGTCAGCCCGTCGATCGTGACCTCCAGCTTGGCATGCTCGGTCTGGATCCCGTCCGGCAGATCCGGCGGCGCCACCCCGATCGGTCCGTACAACGAGGCCGCCTGCCACGTCGCGCCCGTGTAGTCCGACAAAGCCACCAGCCGCAACGGAACCTGCGGCCCGCGAACCCGGAACAGCTCCGCACCGCCCGCCGAAGCCCACGAAGACAGCTGCGGCAACGGACTCGCAACGGTCAGCTCGGTCACCGGCGGCGTCACCAGCTTGCGCGGCTCAAAGGCGTTCACCGCAGGCAGAATCCCGGCCACGGCGGCCAACGCGGACACCACGGCCAACAGCGCGATCGGCCGGACCAGGTGCACGCGCTGATCGAAGATCACCCACCCCAGCCCGATCAGCACCACCAGAACCACGGCCACCACGCCATGCCGATCTGCTTGCCCCGCAGTCAGCAACGCCCCAGCCACATACAGAACCGCCGCACCCACAGCGGGCGCGAGCAATGTCTTCACAGCCAAAGCGGCAACCAACGACACCACAACCACCAGCAGCACACCCGGCGCGAGCAACGTCGGCGTGGCGGGCGCCGGACGCGGAACTGTCAGCAACCGCGGCACCGCACCCATCAAGGCGTCCCGGAACCCCAGCTCCCGAGCAGCGAAGTAAGCCCCCGCGACGGAAAGAGACAGAACACAAAGGACGGTGTACCCGGCCCCGATCCCGGCCCGCCGAGCCAACGCCACAACCCCCTGCA
>CBIMJO010001055.1:0-4305 GCA_966244135.1 uncultured Actinocrispum sp.
TCTACGCGATCACCCCGTTCAACTTCACCGCCATCGCGGCGAAACTGCCGACCGCGCCCGCGCTGATGGGCAACACGGTCGTGTGGAAGCCGTCGCCGACGCAGTCGCTGTCCGCGCACCTGACCATGCGCCTGCTGGAGGAGGCCGGCCTGCCCGCCGGTGTCATCAACCTGGTCACCGGCGACGGCCTGGCCGTCTCGGACGTCGCGCTGACCGACCCGGACCTGGCCGGGATCCACTTCACCGGGTCCACCAAGACCTTCCAGCACCTGTGGGGCCAGGTCGGCGCCAACATCGCCGGCTACCGCACCTACCCGCGGATCGTGGGGGAGACCGGCGGCAAGGACTTCGTGCTCGCGCACCCTTCCGCGGACGTCGACGTACTGCGGACCGCGTTGGTGCGCGGTGCTTTCGAGTACCAGGGCCAGAAGTGTTCGGCCGCGTCCCGCGCGTACATCCCCGCGTCGGTCTGGAAGAGGCTGCAGGGCGACTTCCTGGCCGAGGTCGACGCGTTGCCGATGGGTGACGTCACCGATTTCGGCAACTTCATGGGCGCGGTCATCGACCGCCGCTCGTTCGACAAGCTCTCGGGCGTGCTCGACCGCGCCAAGGCCGACCCGGCGCTGACCGTCCTCGCGGGCGGGACCGCCGACGACAGCGAGGGTTTCTTCGTCCGGCCGACCGTCCTGCTCGGCTCGAACCCGGCGCACGAGGTGTTCACCACCGAGTACTTCGGCCCGGTGCTGGCCGTGCATGTCTTCGAGGACAACGACTTCGACGCCGTGGTCAGGCAGATGGAGTCCGCGGCGCCCTACGGCCTGACCGGTGCGGTGATCGCCAACGACCGCGCCGCGGTCGCCCGCGTCTCGGAGGAACTCCGGTTCGCCGCGGGCAACTTCTACGTCAACGACAAGCCCACCGGCGCCGTCGTCGGCCAGCAGCCGTTCGGCGGTGGCCGGGCCTCGGGCACCAACGACAAGGCGGGTTCCGCGCTGAACCTGCAGCGCTGGGTTTCGCCGCGGTCGATCAAGGAAACCTTCGTAGCACCCACTGCGTCGCGTCACCCGCACCAGGGTTAGGAGTTCGATCATGTTGCGTGCCAGCCTGCTCGCCGCCGCCCGCTCGCCCTTGGCCCGCAAGGTCGTCGAGCGCAACCCGCTGACCAAGCCGGTGGTCACCCGGTTCGTGGCCGGCGCGCACACCGAGGACGCCGTCGCCGCGACCCGGGCCCTGGTGGACTCGGGTCGCGCGGTGACCATCGACTACCTCGGCGAGGACACCACCGACATCGCCGACGCCACCCGGACCGTCGAGGCCTACGAGACCCTGCTGTCCGCATTGGACACTGCCGGCCTGGCCGCGGGCGCGGACGTGTCGGTCAAGCTTTCCGCGGTGGGGCAGGCCCTGCCGGACGATGGGCACAAGATCGCCATGGAGAACGCCTGGCGGATCGCCGAATCGGCCGCCGCGGTCGGCGCCACGCTGACGCTGGACATGGAGGACCACACCACCACGGACTCCACCCTGGAGATCCTGACCGACCTGCGCGTGGACTTCCCGCGGGCCGGCGGTGTCCTGCAGGCGTACCTGCGCCGGACCGAGGGCGACGCGCGGGATCTCGCGGTCGCCGGGTCGCGCATCCGGCTGTGCAAGGGCGCGTACAAGGAGCCCGAGTCGGTGGCGTTCCAGGGCAAGTCCGAAGTGGACCAGAGCTACATCCGGTGCCTGAAGGTGCTGATGGAGGGCGACGGCTACCCGATGGTCGCCTCGCATGACCCGCGGATCATCGCGATCGCCGGTGAACTGGGCGCCGGCAAGGCGTTCGAGTACCAGATGCTGTACGGGATCCGGCCGCAGGAGCAGGAGCTCATCGCGCACCGCGGCGACACGATGCGTGTGTACGTTCCCTACGGAGTGAAGTGGTACGGGTACTTCATGCGCCGTTTGGCGGAGCGCCCGGCCAACCTGGCCTTCTTCCTGCGGGCGATGATCACCCGCGGCTGAGTTTCTTTAAGGTCTGAACCATCCGTGGTTCAAGGATCGTTCACCTGTCCGATTCAGTGTTGCGGCAGCGCAGCCTCGCAACACTAGGAGCGGACTTTGGCACACGACCATCACCACCCACATGAGCACAGCCACGCCCGTACGGCGGAGGACCTGCCGAGGGCGATGGACACCTCCGTGCCGGACGGTGAACTGAACCGGGACGAGCTGTCCCGCCGCTCGGTGCTGCGTCGCGCGGGTCTGCTCGGTGCGGGCCTGGCCGCCGCCGGGAACGTGCTGACCGCAGCCCCGGCCGCGGCCACGCAGGATCGCACTCCGCGCGGCGGGTTCCGGTGGCTCGCGGGCGACCACCACGTGCACACCCAGTACAGCGATGACGGCAAATACCGCGTGCTCGACCACGTCCAGCACGGCAACGCCTACGGCCTGGACTGGATGGTGATCACCGACCACGGCGGCGAGCAGCACGCCAAGATCGGCGTGGAGAAGGTCAACCCGGACATCAAGGCCGCCCGGGCCGCGTTCGGCGACACCCTGGTGTTCCAGGGCGTGGAGTGGAACATCCCGGGCGCCGAGCACGGCACGGTGTTCGTGCACCCCGGCCGCAACGAGATGTCCCTGCTCAAGGAGTTCGAGCTCACCTACGACGGCCGGCTGACCGAGGCCAACCCGGCCAAGGAGGCGCTCGCGATCGCGGGTATCAACTTCATGGCCGACGCGGTGCGGCGCCGCCGGATCGACGACGCCCTGATGCTCGCCAACCACCCGGCCCGCAAGGGGTTGGACTCCCCGCACGAGATCCGCGGTTGGCGCGACGCGCAGCCCAGGATCTTCGTTGGCATGGAAGGCGCTCCCGGTCACCAGGCCGCCGGAATCCCGGCGCCGCAAGGCGGTGGGCGCGCTCGCGGATACTACGACGGCTCGCATGGCTCGGACGCGTTCGCCGGGTACCCGCCGGAGAGCTACCGGACCTGGGGTGGGTTCGACTGGATGACGTCCACTGTGGGCGGTGTCTGGGACAGCCTGCTGGCCGAAGGAAAGCCTTGGTGGATCACGGCGAACTCCGATTCGCACAGCGTGTACGCGGACAACTCGGTGCGCGGCCCGAACAGCAACTTCGCCGTCGACGGCAAACACTCCGATCCGGTGTACGGCGGCACGCTCGCCCTGGGCGAAGGTGACTTCTGGCCGGGTTGCTACAGCCGGACCCACGTCGGCGCAACGGACTTCTCGTACGCGGCGGTGATGGACGGCATCCGGGCCGGGCGGGTCTGGGTCGACCACGGCGGCCTGATCAGCGGCCTGGACGTCCGGCTGCGCACCGCCGGCGGCTGGGCGCAGACCAGCTCCACCCTCGGCGGTACGCTGCACGCCCGGCGCGGTACCCCGGTCGAGCTGGTGATCACGATCGACCTCGCCACCGGGCCGAACTGGGCCCAGTTCGTGCCCACGCTGGCGCGGGTCGACGTGATCCAGGGCGTGGTCACCGGTCCGGTCAAGGACCTCGACACGTTGCGCGCGCCGGCGACGAAGGTCGTGAAGTCCTTCGAGGTCAACAAGTCCACCGGGACGGTCACCTTCACTTATTCGCTGGCCCGGCTCGACCGCCCGGTGTACGTGCGGCTGCGTGGCACCGACGGAAACCGGGTGGCGCCCGGCTTCCATGGTGCCGCGGTGGACCCGGCCGGGCCGGCGATCGACGTCCAGGGCGACGCCGACCCGTGGAAGGACCTCTGGTTCTACACCAACCCGATCTGGGCGCTCCCTTACTAGGTATACCGTTGCCGCTGGTTGCGGCGGTAGACCGTGACCGCGGCCGGTCCTAACAGGACGGTCCAGATCACGAGCATGACCAGCGCGGTGCCGTTGATCTCGTACGCCGGGTCGAGCGAGGCCCACACGAGATCGGCGGCACCCCTCGTCGGCACGAACGGTGAGATCGTGCCGATGAAACCGCCGAGATCGGTGGGATTCCCGAACAACCCGCCCGCGAAGGCCAGCGGGAGCATCACCGCGTTCGTCGTCCCCGCAGCCGCTTTGGCCGGGACGCCGTAGTTCACCAGCAGGCCGATGAAGGTGAACGGGACCACCGCGAGCACCAACGCGCCCAGTGTCACCAGGATCCGGGCGGGGGAGGGTTCGCGGTGGTGAACACCAACGCCAGCAGTCCAATGGGGACGATCGCGAGCATCACGACCAGCACCAGGCTGTTCGCCAGGTAGCCCACGAACTGCGGCACCGGCCCGGCGGGGCACGGCTGGGCGATGGGGTGGGGCGTGGTGTGGAACTGCGTGGCGGGCC
>CBIMJO010001056.1:0-4303 GCA_966244135.1 uncultured Actinocrispum sp.
CGCGGGCGAAGGCGAGGCGGCCTCGACGACCGTCGAAGACGTGGTGCGCTGGGGGCACGCATTCACATCCGCAGGCAACGGCCTGCTGCACTTCGCCGACGGCAGCAGCGCGACGTATGACTTGCTGGTCGGTGCGGACGGCGCGCAGTCCCGGGTTCGTGCGCTGCTCACCGACGCCCGCCCGGCACACATCGGCCAGAACGCCGTCGAGCTCGGCATTCCCGACATCGACCGCACCCACCCCGACCTCGCGGCGATGGTCGGGCGCGGCAACTACTGGGTGCTCGGCAACGGGATATCCCTGGCGGCGCAACGCAACGGCGACGGCCGCGTGCGCGTCGGCCTGAGCTTCTACAACACCGGCGAGGACTGGTTCGCGGCCAGCGGGATCCCGTTCGACGACCCGGCCGCCACCCGGGCGCGGCTGATCGACCTGCTCCCCGGCTGGGACTCACGGTTCACCGCGCTGATCGCGGCCTGCGACGACACCATCCGGCAATGGCCGATGTTCATTCTCCCGGTCGGCCTGACCTGGCCGTCGGCGCCGGACGTCACACTGCTCGGCGACGCCGCACACCTGATGCCGCCGGTGGGTGAGGGCGCCAACATGGCGCTGCTCGACGGCGCCCTGCTCGGTCTCGCGCTGGCCGCGCACCCGGACGACTTTCCCGCCGCCATCAAGGAATACGAACGCGAGATGTTCGAACGCACCAGCGCCGCCGCCCAGAAGTGCGCGCACATCCAGGAAATGCTGATGGCGCCGGACGCAGCCCAGAAAATGCTCGCCTTCTTCCAACCTGGCTGAAGGTAAGCCACTCCGCTCGCGTCTGCTTACCCGCTTGGGCGGCCTGATGGCTGGTGAAGGAGATGATGTGTTCAGGCTCCCTGGTCCGCGCTGGCGAGCAGCTGGGTCGCGGCCAGTTCGGCGTAGAGCGGATCGGCCCTGACCAGTTCGGTATGGGTGCCGACGGCGCGGACCTGGCCGAGGTCCATGACCACGATGCGGTCGGCCATGGTCACAGTGGACAGCCGGTGTGCGACCACGAGCACGGTGGTGGTCTGCGCCGCCTCGGCGATGGTTTCCCGCAGCGCGGCCTCGTTGACCGCGTCGAGCTGGGAGGTGACTTCGTCGAGCAACAGCAGCCGTGGCCGGCGGAGCAGGGCGCGGGCGATGGCCACGCGCTGGCGTTCGCCGCCGGAGAGTTTGACGCCACGGTGACCGACCAGGGTGCCCAGCCCGTCCGGCAGCCGCTCGACCATGTCCGCGAGACGAGTGACGGCAAGCACCTGGCCGAGTTCGGCATCGCCGGTGTGCGGAGCGCCGAAGACCAGGTTGTCGCGCAGGGTTCCGGACAGCACGGGTGCGTCCTGCTCGACGTATCCGATGGCGGTGCGCAGTTCGGCCAGTGGCCAGACCTGGATGTCGGTGCCGTCGATCAGGATGCGCCCGGAGCCGGGGTCGTAGAACCGTTCGATCAACGAGAAGACCGTCGTCTTGCCCGCGCCGGACGGACCCACGAACGCGGTCATGCCGCCGGGCGGAATGGCGAACGTGACGCCGTGGTGGACCACGGGAAGGTCGGTCCCGTAACGGAAATGCACCTCTTCGAACGTCACCGCGGCCGGTGCGGTGCCGGTGTCCGGCGCGATGGCGGTTGACTGTTGCGGTTCGGCCGGGAGGGACTCGATCTCCTGGATGCGGGCGACGGCAGCGGCGCCGACCTGGTACTGGGCGGCCACGTGAGCCAGCTCCCGCATGGGCGGCATCAGGTAGTACAGGTACAGCAGGAAAGCCACGAGCGTGGCGACATCGATCGATCCGGACACGACCCGGGCGCCGCCCAGACCGAGCACCACGATGAACGACAACTGGATCGCCAGCCCGCCGGTGTTGCCTGCCACCGCTTGCCATTTGGCCGCGCGCACACCACCTCGCCACGCATCGAGCGCCGCGTCGTGCAGCCGGTCGCGTTCGCGTTCTTCCGCGGTGGATGCCTTGACAGTGCGGAGGTTTCCCAGTGCGCGTTCCAGGGCGGCGCTCATCGCGCCGACCGATTCCTGTGCCTGTTTGGCCGCCCGCGCGATGCGCGGAACCACGACACCGACCACGACCTGAGCGGTACTGAGCGCGACCAGGGTGACCAGCAGCAGCACCGGATCCAGCAGGGCCATCATCGTGACCGTGGCGATCAGGGTCAGCGACCCGGTGACCGCCGAGACCAGCGATTGGGTGCTCACCTCCCGCAGCAGTGTGGTGTCGGCGCTGACCCGCGACATCAAGTCGCCGGGTTCGGTGTCGTCCAGGGCGGGAATACGCAGCCACAGCAGCCGGGAGACCAGTTGCCGACGGGCGACCAGTACCACCGACTCGGCGGTGCGTTCCAGCAGGAACGACCCGAACGCGCCGATCCCCGCGTTGGTCACCACCAGCACGGTCATCAGCACCAGCAGGCCGCCGATCTCACCGCCGGAGCCGAACCCCGCGATCAGGTCTCGTACCACCAACGGCAGCGCCAGCCCGGTCGCGGCGGTCGCCAGGCTCAGCAGGCCGCCGAGCACCAGCGCGGCCCGGAAGGGACGGACGTAACCCAGCAGGACACGCCACGCGGGTGGGCTGGTCTGTGCGCTCACTGATGACCTCCATCGCCGAGCATGCCCGCTGTACCCCGGGGTACCGAGTCAACACGAACGACGGCTTGACCCGGTAGTTCGGTACTCGCGGTGATCGGCTGAGACTACGAGTCAGGCAGGTCGTCGGCGGACGTCCGACCGTGCTCACGGAGCCACCGGACGAGAGTGACGGCCTCGCTCCGCTCGGCGGCGTCAAGCGGAGTGCGGCGTTCCCACGGCGGTATCCAGTTCACCTCGGCACACCACGACCCAGCAGATACTCCGCGCACTGCTGTTGCCCACCGTGACACGCCCCCCAGAACGCGGCATCGATCTCGTCGTGATCCGGCGGCGAGGACTCGAAATACTGCTCCAGCCGGTCCTGCAGCCCAAGCGTCGCGGCATCCACCACCGTCGTCTTCGCCCCGCGCTCGACCAGCCGGTGAGCCGCTTCCCATTGCCCGAACGCGCGAGCGTCGGCCAGCAGCCGGGTCAGCTCCTCCGCATCACCGGCATGGACCGAGGCAATGGCGGCGACTGCGAGCGGGTCGTCCGTGCTGAAGGTGTCCACAACGTCCTTCCTGGCCTCGTGCCTCCGAGTCGCGCGGTTGCCCGGGTGTTCATGTGCTGACTTGGCGCCGCAGGGAATCCGTTGTGTGCGTTAGACGGAGGTCGGCGTCCACTGGTTGGCGGGGTGCGCGAGCAGGGTTGCCAGGCGGTCGGTGGTTTCTGGTCGTAGCCAGTAGTAGACCCAGGTTCCTCGCCGTTCGGAGCCGACGAGGCCGGCTTGGCGCAGCAGCTTCAAGTGGTGGGAGATCGTCGGCTGGGACAGCTCGAACGCGGGCGTGAGTTCGCAGACGCAGACACCGGTCTCACCTTGGGCCGCGGCGATCATCGACAGGAGCCGGAGCCGGACCGGGTCACCAAGTGCTTTGAAGACGACTGCCAGTTCGGCGGCCTGGTCCTCGCCCAGGGGAGCGGACTCCATGCCTGTGCAGCACGCGTCGTTCCGCACGACCTGTTTCGACATGTCTCTATATTGACGAACTTCGATGGTTCGAGCAACATGTATCGAAGAACGTCGATACAAGGAGCTGGGTGATGACCGAGCCGACCGACCTGCGTGAGACTGTCCGGGCCCGATATGCCGCTGCGGCAACGGCGGTCGCCGAGGGCGGCGGTGGTTGCTGCGGGCCTCAGGCCGTTGAGGTGGACGAGAACTTCGGGTCGACGCTGTACTCCGTGTCCGAACGGGACGAGCTGCCTGCCGAGGCGATCGCCGCCTCGCTGGGGTGCGGCAATCCGCTCGCGGTGGCGGACCTGAGGGCGGGGGAGCGCGTACTGGACCTCGGGTCCGGCGGCGGGATCGACGTGTTGTTGTCCGCTCGGCGGGTGGGGCCCACGGGCAAGGCGTACGGGCTGGACATGACCGACGAGATGCTCGCGCTCGCGTTGAGCAACAAGGCCAAGGCGGGTGCGGAGAACGTCGAGTTCCTGAAGGGCACGATCGAGTCGATTCCGTTGCCGGGCAACACCATCGACGTGGTGATCTCCAACTGCGTGATCAACCTGTCGACCGACAAGCCCGCGGTGTTCGCGGAGACGTTCCGCGTGCTGGCGCCTGGCGGACGGCTGGGGCTCTCGGATGTCGTTGCGGACGATGACCTCACGGCCGAGCAGCGCGCCGAGCGTG
>CBIMJO010001057.1:0-4298 GCA_966244135.1 uncultured Actinocrispum sp.
CTGTTCGACGGCGGTGACACCATCGCCTCGAAGATCGCCCGTGCCGCCGCGGAGTTCAACGACCCGAAGAGCGCCGGTGCCTACATCGCCGCCGGTCTGGTCCTGTTCCTGCTGACCTTCGTGGTGAACGCGATCGCGCGGTCGTTCATCGTGGGCAAGAAGGAGTACGAATGAGCGCTCCTGTCACCGACCTCGACCGCCCGGCCGCCACCCCGGCGTTCCAGCAGATCAGCACCGGTCGCAAGACGAAGAACGCGATCGCCACGACGCTCATGGTCGGCGCGTTCGTGGTCGCCGTCGCCCCGCTGATCTGGCTGCTGTGGACAGTGGTGCAGCGCGGGCTCAAACACGTGCTGAACGCCAACTGGTGGCAGCAGTCGCTGGGCACCCTCTCAGGCAGGCAGGCCGGCGGCGGTGTCTACAACGCCATCTACGGCACGCTGGTCCAAGGCCTGATCTGCGCGGTCATCGCCGTGCCGATCGCCATCATGGTGGCCATCTACCTGGTGGAGTACGGCAAGCGGTCCCGGCTGGCCAAGTGGATCACGTTCACCGTGGACATCCTCTCCGGTGTGCCGTCGATCGTGGCCGCGCTGTTCGTCTACGCCCTGTGGGTCACCACGTTCGGCCTGCCGCGCAGCGCCTTCGCGGTGTCGCTGGCGCTGGTGATGCTGATGATCCCGGTGGTCGTGCGCACCACCGAGGAGCTGCTCAAGATCGTGCCGGACGAGCTGCGCGAGGCCTCCTACGCGCTGGGCATCCCGAAGTGGAAGACGATCGTCAAGATCGTCGTGCCGACCGCGCTGTCCGGCATCATCACCGGCATCATGCTGGCCATCGCCCGTGTCATGGGCGAGACCGCGCCGGTGCTGATCCTGGTGGGCTACACCAGCTTCATCAACTACGACCCGTTCGGCGGGAACATGGCCTCGCTGCCCTTGTTCATGAACGTCCAGCGGAACACCATCAACGATGTCGGCGATGCCCGGGTGTGGGGTGCGGCGGTCACCCTGATCCTGATCATCACCGTCATCAACCTGCTCGCGACCCTCATCTCGCGGCTGACCGCAGTAAAGAGCAAGTGAGGCGGCCATGGCCAAGCGCATCGACGTCAAAGACCTGAACCTGTTCTACGGCAAGTTCCACGCGGTGGACAGCGTGACGCTGTCCGTGCCGCCGCGGAACGTCACCGCGTTCATCGGGCCGTCCGGCTGTGGCAAGTCCACTGTGCTGCGTTCGCTCAACCGGATGCACGAGGTGATCCCCGGCGCCCGCGCCGAGGGCCAGGTGCTGCTGGACGGCGAGGACATCTACGCGTCCGCCGTGGACCCGGTGTCGGTCCGCCGGACGATCGGCATGGTGTTCCAGCGCCCCAACCCGTTCCCCACCATGTCCATCCGGGACAACGTGGTCGCCGGGCTGAAGCTGGCCGGTGTCAAGGACAAAAAGCGCCTCGACGAGGTCGCCGAGCGCGCGCTTCGCGGCGCCAACCTGTGGACCGAGGTCAAGGACCGGCTCAACCGCCCCGGTGGCGGCCTGTCCGGCGGCCAGCAGCAGCGTCTGTGCATCGCACGCGCCATCGCGGTGCAGCCGGACGTGCTGCTGATGGACGAGCCGTGCTCGGCCCTGGACCCGATCTCCACGCTGGCGATCGAGGACCTGATCACCGAGCTGAAGAAGGACTACACGATCGTCATCGTCACCCACAACATGCAGCAGGCCGCGCGGGTGAGCGACCAGACCGGGTTCTTCAACCTCCCGGGCGTCGGCCAGCCGGGCCGGCTGATCGAGCTGGACGACACCGAGAAGATCTTCTCCAACCCGAGCGAGAAGGCGACCGAGGACTACATCTCCGGCCGGTTCGGCTGATTCTCGCCGTGCGTATCGCGAAACCCGGGCTCGAGAGCCCGGGTTTCGTCTTTCCGCTCCGGCCGGGGGATGGGTGACGCCCGGGTGGGTGCTTCTTGGCTGGGCCAACTGCACTATCGGTGGGTGAATGACGGTTTTCGCTGGCAGAGATGGTCACGGACCGCTCTCAGGTAAGGACCAAGTGGGTGGAAAGCCCACAGCACTAGGGACACGCTCGGTGGTCGGTTGGTACCGTGCGGTCAGGTCCGGTGCGAACTCGAGGGGTCCTCATGTATGACGATGGCGATTCCACAGTTCCCGGCGCATGGAACGATCCGGCGCGCAACGCCATGGATCAGATGCTGGAGAACATGAAGAACTTCAAGGAGTCCGCGCAGTCCGGGCATTTCGCGGTGAGCGACGAGGGCGGCACCGCCCTGCTGTCGGTGATCCGGATGCTGCGCGACTTCCTGTCCGCCGCCAAGACAGGTGAGATCGACCAGCGGCCCGCGCTCGGCGGCAGCTACGGCGCCCGCGCGATGTCGCCGTTCGTCCAGCAGGTCGCCTGTGACCAGCAGGGTTTCCTGCCGCAGCTGCTGCGGCTGCGGGACGTGCTGGACGAGGCCGAGGACGGCGTCCAGCAGGCGATGGCCAACTACCGGCAGAACGAGCACAGTGTCGCGGGTTCGTTCCGCCGCTGACCCGCACCTTCGGACAGAGAGGCGGCCATGCCGAACGCCGACGACCTGGGCCCCCGGATCAGCGACATGATCTCGACGATCGCCGCACGCGGTGGTACCAGCGCGCCGGCCGGCGCGCCCGGTGCGGACACCCGGGTGGCCCCGGTCCCGTCCGGCGCCCTTTACGACAACCTGGACCACCCGACGCTGAAGGCCATGGTGACCAGCGACGTCGACCCGGACCAGGTCGGCACCCTGGCGGAGGCCTGGCGGGAGGCGGGGACGCGGCTGGCGCAGTTCCAGGACGACGTGGCCGGCGCGGTGAACGCGAGCCAGGGCGAATGGCAGGGCGCGGCCGGTGAGATGGCCCGTGGGTTCATCGCCGGGCTCGGCCTGTGGATCGGCCAGGCGGGCCGGGGCGCCCAGCTGGCCGGCACCCAAGCGGCGAAACACTCGGAAGCCCTTGCCACGGCCCGCAACGCCATGCCGGAACCGGTCCCGTTCGATGTGGGCGCGGCCAACGCCGAGCTGCGCAGCATCACCGACCCCGTGCTGCTGCTGAGCCGGTACGCCGAGCACATGAAAGCCTATGCGGCACAACAGGCCGCGCAACGCCGTGCCGCCGAAGTCGTGTCCAACTACGACAACGCGCTCGCCGAAGCGGCCCTGATGCCCGCCTTCGCCCCACCCCCCACCATGAACGGCGACGCGCCCACCCGGTCCACTCTGCCGCCCATGCCCCGCGTATCCCACGATTCGCCGGTCTCTCAAGGCGGAAGCACCTCCCCACAGTCAGCCGCGCCATCCTCCTCACTACCATCCATTCCGGACCAGAGCCCCGACCACAAACCGGTCGACACCCCACCGCAGCAGCAACAGTCGGCGGCCGCCATGCCGATGGCCGGCGGGTTCGCCGTCGGCGCCGGAATGGACAGCGGTGTAAGGAATTCGGACCTCTCGACACCGCCCGGCGGCGCCACCGCGGCGCACTACGCCGCCGACCCTGGCGATGACACCCTCCCACCGGTGATCGGCGGATGACCGAGACCTTCACGCTTTCCTTGGCCGCGGTGGACATCCTGGCCGAGGCGCTGGGCGTGGACCCACGGCGTTACCCGTTCCAGATGGCCGGCATCGGCGATTTCGTGGAAGACCGGGTACGGATCGCGCAGGCCGTGTTCGCCGACCTCAGCCGTCGAGGGCTGGTGCGCGACGAGCGGCTGGACTCGGACGTGGCGGATGCGTTGCGGCTGATGTCGCGATATCGCGTGGCAATCGCGGTAATGGGCACCCTGGACGATGAAAGTGGGCTGTACGCAAGGGTTTGCACGGACGGGGAACGCGGCTTGCTGGTGATGCAGGAAGGGCAGATGTTCCGCTTCGAGTTCGTCCGCGCGGAGTCCCTGGCACGCACCGCAGTGAGCCTCTTGCCACGCCTGCGCCCCGGCCATGGGCAGTCGGTGACCATCACCGCGCCCAACCCGACGGCGAAAACCGAAGAGCACCAGGGCTTCAGCCGCCCCCTGCGACCCGCCCGGACAACCTCGCAGGCGCAACTCATCGCCGCGCAGGAGATGCTGCGCAAACCCCGCACCGGGGCCGGATACTTCATCGTGTCCGCAGTGGACAGCCGAGGTAAGGAGACCCAGGCCCCCGGCCTTTCCTGGCTGGACACCGAAGAAGGCCGCTACATGGCCCAAGCCCACCCCGAGTCCGGCGGCGGAACCTTCGCCCCAGCTGACACCATCCGCTTGACCGGCCAACTAGAGG
>CBIMJO010001058.1:0-4295 GCA_966244135.1 uncultured Actinocrispum sp.
TAGGTGGCCCGCCAGCGCACATCGCCCTGCTGCGGGTGTTGGGTGTGGAACGCCGGAAATGGCTCTCCGAGCGGGAGTTCGAGGACTCGATCGCCGCCTGCAACCTTCTTCCCGGCCCGGCATCCACCCAGCTCGCGATCTTCTGCGCCTGGCGGGTCCGCGGCCGGGTGGGAGCGCTGGCCGGCGGCGCCGCGTTCATCCTGCCCGGCCTGGTCGTCATCCTCGCGCTGGCCGCGTTGTTCCTGGGCGACCCGCCGATGTGGGTCCGCGGAGCCGGAGCCGGCGCGGGCGCCGCGGTGGCAGCCGTGGCCGTGCACGCCGGGACGGGGCTCGTCCGTCCCAGCTGGCGGGTCACGGGAAGCCGGATCCGTTGGGGCATCTACCTTGCCGCCGGGATAGCCGCCGCGGCGACGCTCGGGCCCTGGCTGGTTCTCGTCCTGCTCGCCTGCGGCTGCGTCGAACTGGCCATCCGCTATCCCCGGCAGGCCATGCTGGCGCTCCCGCTCAAGTCGCTGGCCGTGGGTGGGGGCGCGTTGCTGTCGGTGGCGTGGGTGGCGTTGAAGGTCGGGGCGCTGTCGTATGGCGGCGGGTTCGTGATCATTCCGTTGATGCGTAGTGACGCTGTGGACCGCTACCACTGGATGACCGGCGGCGAGTTCCTGAACGCGGTCGCACTCGGACAGATCACCCCAGGTCCGGTCGTGCAGACTGTGGCCGTGGTCGGTTACGCCGCCGCGGGTCTGCTCGGCGGTGTCCTCGCCTCGGTGGTCGCCTTCAGCCCGTCGTTCGCGTTCATCCTGCTTGGTGCCAAGCATTTCGACCGGTTGCGCGGCAACCGCCACGTCCGCGCCTTCCTTGACGGCGCCGGACCCGCGGCGATCGGCGCGATCTTCGGCTCGGCCATCCCGCTGGCGCTGGCCCTCGGCAAGCCGTGGCAGTTCGCCGTTCTGGCCGGGGCGGCTATCTTGCTTCTGCTGTTGCGGCGAGGCGTGGTGCTGACCCTCCTGGCTGCCGGCGCGGCCGGTGTCGTGCTTGCCCTCAGCGGCGCCGCCGTCCCGCTCTGAATCTGGTTTTCGCAGGTCAGGGGTGGGGTCCCGGAATTGTCGGTGGCGGCGGATAAGGTCGTTCCATGTTTGTCGTGCACGCTGTCTGGTCGGCCGGTGAGGTCGGGGTGTGGGCCGAGGACGCCACCCTGCCCGCCACTACCGAGCTGCCCAGCCGCGCGCGCAAGGCGAGGCCGCATCCGTTCGCGGCGTCGCCGGTGACGTTGCGGAAGTTGTTCGACATCGGGGCCGAGGGCGAGATCGACGTGGTGTTGCCGTCCCGGGGTGGCGGGCCGGTGGCGGCACCGGAGCTGGTGCGGGCCGAACCGGGCCGGGCGGGCGCGGCCCGGCTGATGCCGTGGACTGTGTCCACTGTGGACCTCACACCCGCGGAGGCGGTGCGGGTGCTGGCGGAGACCCCGGTGGAGACGCCGGGCGGGTCGTGGCGATGGCTGGCGGCGGTGGCGGGCTTCGCCGAGTCATTGGTGGGGCGTGGGCAGGTGTTGCCGGGGCTGGACGGCGACCGCGCGGTGTGGGTGCCTCAGCTGGTCGGGGCGGACGGCGACCATGCACGGGCCCTGCTCAAGGCGATGCCCGCGGTGATCCGGGCGGAAGCACCCGACGGACGGGCGAAGAACGAGGTCCTCGACGAGGTCCTGACGGCGCTGACCGACGCGGTGGTCCGCTCCCGGCTGGAACCCATCGAGCTGGGCGACACCGTGGTGGAACGGTGGCTGCACGCCCTGACCGTGCCGGCCTCCGGAGTCACGCGCGAACGCCGGGGCGTCGACGTCTCGGCGTCGGTGGGCGCGGCTGGTGCCGGTGCCGGTGCCCGCATCGCCACAGTCTCGGGATCCCGGGTGGAGGGGGATCTCGACGAGCTGACGGAGGCGCGGGCGGCATGGCACGAGTCGGTTGCGCCGCCGGTAGGGCCGCTGCGCACGTGCTTCCGGCTGGCGCTCCCGACCGACGAAGACCCGGACTGGCGGGTCGAGTTCCTGTTGCAGGCCACCGAGGATCCGAGCCTGACCGCGTCGGCCAAGGACGTCTGGGAGGGCACGGGATCGGCGAAGCTGCTGGCGCGGCACGCCGAGCATCCGGAGGAGGTGCTGCTCGCGGGGCTGGGGCGGGCCAGCCGGGTGTATCCCGAGCTGGATGCGGCGCTCAGGGTGAGCGCGCCGGACGAGCTGCGCACCGATCCGGAGGGTGCGCACCGGTTCCTGCGGCAGTCCGCGAATGCCTTGACGCTGGCGGGTTTCGGCGTCCAGCTGCCTTCGGCCCTGCAGCGGGGGTCGGCGGCGCTGGGGTTGCGGCTCAAGGCGAGCTCGTCCAGCGAGCCGGGGACGAGCGCGGTGGTCAGCGGTGGCCTGGGGCTGGACCAGATCGTGAGTTACCAATGGGAGCTCGCGGTCGGCGACAGCGAGCTCACCCAGGCCGAGATCGCCGAGCTGGCGGCGGCGAAGGCCCCGCTGGTTCGGTTGCGCGGGCAGTGGGTCGAGCTGGACCAGGTGCGGCTGCGGCGCGCGCTGGCCTTCCTGGAACAGGACGGCGCCGGGGAGATGACCGCCCGGGATCTCCTGCAGGCCGACGAGGCGCTGGCCGCGATCGGCCTGGACGTGCCGGTCACGGACGTGGTGGCGGACGGCTGGCTGGGCGACGTGCTGGCCGGGCGGTTGTCCGAACGGCTCGAACCAGTGTCCACACCGGACAGTTTCGCGGCGACGCTGCGGCCCTACCAGGAACGGGGCCTGGCGTGGCTGAGCTTCCTGTCCAGGCTCGGCCTGGGTGCGTGCCTCGCCGACGACATGGGGCTCGGCAAGACCGTGCAGCTGCTGGCCCTCATCGCCGCCGAGGGGACCCGGCCGAACCTGCTGGTGTGCCCGATGTCCGTGGTCGGCAACTGGCAGCGGGAGGCCGCGAGGTTCGCGCCCGAGCTGAAGGTCTACGTGCATCACGGCGGCAGCAGGGTGTCCGGCGAGGCGTTGGCCGAGGAGGTGGCGGCCGCCGATCTCGTGATCACGACCTATGGCGTGGTCGCGCGCGAGACCGAGGCCCTGGCGAAGCTCAATTGGCACCGGGTGGTTCTCGACGAGGCGCAGAACATCAAGAACGCCGGGTCCAAGCAGGCCAGGGCGGTGCGGTCGCTGCCCGCGGCGCACCGGGTCGCGCTGACCGGGACGCCGGTGGAGAACCGGCTGGCCGAGCTGTGGTCGGTGATGGAGTTCGCCAACCCCGGGCTGCTCGGCCCGGCAAGCATGTTCCGCACCAAGTTCGCCATCCCCATCGAACGCGACCAGGACGAGAGCGTCACCGCCTCGCTCCGGCGGCGCACCCAGCCGTTCGTGCTGCGCCGGGTGAAGACCGACCGGAGCATCATCTCGGATCTGCCGGACAAGATCGAGATGAAGGAGGTCTGCCAGCTCACCCCGGAGCAGGGTTCGCTGTACCAGGCCGTGGTCGCCGACATGATGGCGGAGATCGCGCAGAGCGAGGGCATGGCGCGCCGCGGCCTCGTGCTGGCCACGCTCGCCCGGCTCAAGCAAGTCTGCAACCACCCCGCGCACGTGCTGAAGGACGGTTCCCGGATGCCGGGCCGGTCCGGCAAACTGGCCCGGCTGGAGGAGATCCTCGAAGTCGCGCTGTCCGAAGGCGACCGGGCGCTGTGCTTCACCCAGTTCGCCGAGTTCGGCGAGATGCTCCGGGCGCACCTCACCGCGCGCTTCGAGCAACCGGTGCTGTTCCTGCACGGCGGCGTGACGAAGACCCAGCGTGACGCCATGGTCGAACGGTTCCAGGCGGACGACGGGCCGGCGATCTTCATCCTGTCGCTCAAAGCGGGTGGCGTCGGCCTGAACCTCACCAAGGCCAACCACGTCATCCACTTCGACCGATGGTGGAACCCAGCGGTCGAAGACCAGGCGACCGACCGGGCGTTCCGGATCGGGCAGCAGCGCAACGTCCAGGTCCGCAAGTTCGTCTGCGCGGGCACCGTCGAGGACCGGATCGACGAGATGATCGAACGCAAGAAGGCGCTCGCGGAACTGGTCGTCGGCAGCGGCGAGGACTGGCTGACCGAGCTGTCCACCGACGCGCTGCGCGAGATGTTCGAGCTGTCGCCCGAAGCCGTGGGAGGTGAACTGTAGATGCCGTGGTGGGAGGACTATCCGGAGACCGGCCCGATCAAGGTCGAGGGCGGGATCAAGGCGCGCAGCACCCGCGGGCGGATCGCGAACACGTGGTGGTCGCAGCGGT
>CBIMJO010001059.1:0-4292 GCA_966244135.1 uncultured Actinocrispum sp.
GCCCTCGCCGATGCCGTTGGCCAGCAGCACCGCCGCCAGCCGGTCGACCTCGTCGTCCACCTCCCGCCAGGTCACCCGCCGCGCGGGCAGGTCGACCAGGTCTGCCTTGTTCGGCGGGTCCACAATGGCCAGTTCGTCGCCGAACTCGCTGACACGGTCGGCGAACAGCTGCTGGACAGTCTCGCCGGTCCACCAGCCCTTGCCGGTGTACTCGGCGACCCGCTCGGGCGGATGCATACGTCGGGCAGGCATGTGCTGACTCCTGGGCTACTTGCCGGTGATCGCGATCAGGTCACCGTCGGCCTTGAACCGCTTGTCCGCCGCGCTCCACACCAGGGTCTGGAACGCGTCGAAGCCGACGAGCTCGGTCGGGGTGCTGACCCACTTGATGCCGTTGATCAGCATCGGCGACGCGTAGGTCATGTTGCGGGCCGCCTCGATGACGCTCGCGTGGGTCAGCCCGCCGGGCGAGGCCATGGCCTGCTTGAGGGTGTTGATGGTCAGGTCGGCCTGGACCCAGCCGGCCACGGTGATGGTGTTGTTCTTGTCGCTGGTGGTCACCTGCGACAGGTACTTCTTCACGCCCTCGTCATTCGCCAGCGCCGGGTCGCTCGGGTTCTTCAGGTAGGACGGCAGGACACCGCCGTCGGCGGCCTGCCCGGCGGCGACATACGCGGTGCCGTCGGCGCAGTTGCTCGGGTTGAGCACCATCTTCGGGGTGAACCCGACCCGGGCCATCGCCTGCACGACCGGGCCGCAGTCGTTGGTGATGCCCGCGATGTAGACCACGTCCACCCCGGCCGCCTTGAGCGTGGTGGCGGTGGTGTTCGGGTCGGTGGTCGGCGCGATCGAGGTGATCTGCAGCTTGCTGCCCTTGGCCGCGTTCTGGAAGGCGGTGGAGTAGCCCTTGCCGGACGCGGTCTGGTTCTCCGCGATGCCGACCTTGGCGCCGTCCGGGAACCGCTTGAGGATCACGCTCACGTCGTAGCGCGCCTCGGCGTCACCGGCGGGCAGGTACTGCACGGTCCACGGGAACTGGCTGATGTCGCGGTACTGCTGGACCGACGAGCTCGGGTACAGCAGCGGTACACAGGCGGCGTTCTGGTCGTCGGCGATCGCCCCGACCGGGCCGGAGCCGAACGTGATCAGCGAGTCGACCTTCTCGCTCTGCAGGAACTGCGTGGCGTTGGCTTTCGCCTTGTCCGGGGTGTAGGCGTCGTCCTTGAAGCTGACCTCGATCTTGACGCCGTTGACACCGCCTGCCGCGTTCTCGGCGGCGATGCGGGCCTTGTAGCCGTCCAGCGCGTAGGTTACGACACCGGCGACCGGCCCGGACAGCGGTGCGCTGTAGCCGACCTTCCAGGTGCCCTCGATCTTCTTGGTGGCCGAGGCCGGGTCGTCGCACGCGGCGGTGTCGGCCTTGAACCCGCCACCGGCCGCGGCCGGCGACTCGCTGGTGGTGGCCGCGTTGTTGTTGGCGGACGAGCATCCCGCGACGGCGAGCATGGCCGCGACGGCGGCGGTAGGCAGCGCGATGGCCGGCCTGATACGGGGAGCGGACGTGAACACGGGATGCCCTCTTTCCTTGCTAGTCCTTCTTCTTGAAGGGTCTGGGCACTGCGGGGATGACGACGAGAACGCGGCGCACGAGACGGCTGAGGCCGCCGATCACGCCTTCCGGGGCGATGAAGACGATGGCGATCAGCACCACGCCGAACAGCACCGCGGCCGCCTGCCCCTGGCCGATATCCGAGGTGTAGTAAGGGATGTAGACCACCGCGAGCGCGCCGACGATCGGCCCGAACCGGGTCGCCTGACCGCCGATCACCAGGCCGATGAGCAGGGCGACGGCATTGAGCAGGGTGAACGAGTCGTGCGCGACCAGGCTGCCGAGGTAGATCGCGAACAGGCAGCCGCCCACCCCGGTGATCGCCCCGGACACCCCGAACGACATCGTCTTGACCATGGCGATGTTCACCCCGGACGCCGCCGCGGCCAGCTCGTTGTCCCGCGTGGCCACCAGCGCGAGCCCGTAGCGGCTGCGCACGATGTTGTGCACCACCAACATGATCACGAGCAGCAGCACGACCGCCATCCAGTACAGCCACTGGCCGCGCTCGGCGAGGGTGAACCCGCTCCAGTCCGGCGGCCGCAGCGTGCGCAGCCGGATGGTGAGCCCCTGCGCGCCGCCGGTGAGGTCCTCGAACCGGTTGACCACCTCGGGAAAGGCGACGCCGAACGCGAGGGTGACCATGGCCAGGTACAGCCCGCGGATCCGGATCGCGGGCAACCCCACGATCAACCCCACGATGAAACACAGCACGAGCGCGACCGGAATCGTGTACTCGGCCTGCCATCCGTAGCGGACCACGAGCACACCTGTTGTGTCGGCGCCCAATCCGAAGAACGCCGAGTGCCCGACCGAGACCAGACCCGCATACCCCGTGACGATGTTGAGGCCGACGATGGCGATCGCGTAGATCGCCACCCGGGTGAGCTGCCCCTGATCGAACTGCCCCAGCCCACCACCCCACACCACGACGAGACCGACGATCGCCAGCCCGACCACGACCATCACCAAGTGCGGCAAGGAGTTGCGGCGGATCACCCACGGCAGTCGCCGGGCAGGTGCTGGCATGCCACCGGAGGGCTGAGCATCCTTGCCTGGCCCGGGGGTGTTCACGGATGCGGCGTCGTCAACGGAGGCGGCGGTCATCTGAACTCCCATCGGGCCGGCACTCTGGTCCGTGAACGACAGCGGACGCCGGTCGGGCCGGTCCGGACATGACGCATCGGGTTTTGTCGGTGCCCACCGCTAGCGTCGTGCTCATGTCCCGCTATCGGTTGTTGCCGACGCCTGGTCAGGAGGCCGGGTTGCTGGAGCACTGCGCGCATGCCCGGTACGTGTGGAACATGGCGTGCGAGCAGCATGCGCACTGGCGGCCGGGCCGTGCTTCGGCACCCGGTTACAACGAGCAGGCTCACCAACTGACCGAGGCGCGTGCGGAGTTCGCGTGGCTGCGAGCCGGGAGCGTTACGGTGCAGCAGCAGGCGTTGCGGGACTTCGCTCAGGCGAATCGCAACTACTTGTCCACGGGCGAACTGCTGGCAGTTCCCGCTTTGACACCCGGCGAACGACGGCGGTTGCGACGCCTGCGTCGCGAGATCTCGCGTCGTCGGCCGGGGTCGAACCGGCCAAGGCGCGCCAAAGCGGCTGCGGCGCGGCTGACGTGCCGGGAGAAAGACCGGCGTAAGGATTGGGTGGAGAAGACCTCGACCGACCTTGCCCGCCGGTTCGACCTGATTCGCGTCGAGGACCTCAACGTGCGGGCGATGACTCGGTCCGCCAGGGGAACTGTCAGCAGGCCCGGACGGAATGTGCGGCAGAAGTCGGGGCTCAACCGCGCAATCATGGCCAACGGCTGGGGACGGTTGGCAGCTCGCCTGGAACACAAGGCCCCGGGGCGGGCAGAGAAGACCAAGGCCGAACCTCAACTCGCTACCTCCTCTCCATTCGGCGGTGGGTTGGAATCCCCTGGCGTTGGTCAGGGGAGGACGTCAAACTCGCTCGATTCGGCGGGCACCGAAGATGCCGGTGGGTTTCACGACCAGGACCAGGACGATGATCACGAAGGCGAGGGTGAGCTGGAGCTCGCCGCCGAGGAAGGTGGCGTAGCCGTTGATCATGGACAGGCCGATGCCGACGCTGAGGCCGCCGATCACGGCGCCCTTCATGCTGTCCAGCCCGCCCAGCAGTGCGGCGGCCGAGGCGAAGATCAGGATCGGGAAGAACGACGCCAGGTTCAGCTGGTTGGGCGGCAGGGCCGGGACGGCGAGCACTCCGGCGAACGCGCCCAGCGCCGAGGAGATGCCCCAGCTCAGGCTCAGCACGAACCCGACCCGTACGCCCGACAGCGCCGCGGACTCGGGGTTGGTGGCCACCGCGCGCATCCGCAGGCCGAGGGAGGTGTGCTTGAACAGCATGGTCAGGCCGAAGACCACGATGATCATCAGGGCGATGATGCCGATCGAGTCGTAGTGCAGCCGGCCGCCGCCGATCGCGATGTAGTCGTTCACGCCGTTGGGCAGCAGGTGCGGGAACACCTTGTCGTCCGGGCCCCAGATCCAGCCGTCGGCGCCGTTGAGCGCGGTGAACAGTCCCAACGCGACGATCAGCACGGCGGTCTCGCTGCGCCTGCGCACCGGCCGGATCAGGAACCGTTCGGTGGCGACGCCCCACCCCAACCCGGCCACGATGGCCACCGCGAGCGCGGCGATCAGCGGCACGCCCT
>CBIMJO010001060.1:0-4288 GCA_966244135.1 uncultured Actinocrispum sp.
GGCGGCGCACATACGCTTTCCGGCGGGCAGGGCGCCAGCCCTGCCCGCGCCCTTCGTCCTGCCTGTGCGCCGCAGGGGTCCCCACACCACATCGAGCCGAACCCCCTCCCGCCAAGGCATGACCATGGCTAAGTACCTGATGTGGCGTGCCCTCCAGGCGGTGGTGGTCATCTTCGTGGTCACGATCGTCGTCTTCGTGATCCTGCACCAACTCCCGGGCGGCCCAGCACGAGGAATTCTGGGTCTGCAAGCCAGCGAAGAACAGATCAAGGCATTCGAGCACGACCAAGGCCTGGACCAGCCACTGCCACTGCAGTACATCCACTACCTGGGTCGGCTGGTCAGCGGAGACCTGGGCGAGTCGTATCAGCTGAACCTGCGGGTCGGCGATCTGATCTCGTCCCGCCTGCCGAAGACCCTTGTCCTGACAGTGCTTTCGACACTCGTCGCGCTCGTGGTCGCCATCCCGCTCGGCGTCTGGCAGGCGGTCCGCAGGAACAGGACCACCGACTACGTGCTCAGCGCGATCACCCTGCTGATGTACTCGACACCCGTCTTCCTCCTGGGCTTCATCCTCCTCATCGCCTTCGCGCTCAACTGGGAGATCTTCCCGGTCCAAGCCCCGCAGGCGACGACCCTCGGCGGGATCTTCGCCGACCCGAAGGCGCTCGTTCTGCCGGTAGTCACCGGAGCGGCCGCGACCATCGCCATCTTCAGCCGATACCTGCGATCGTCCGTTGTGGACAACCTCGACGAGGACTACGTCCGCACCGCCCGCGCAAAAGGCGCCTCAGAAAGCCGTATCCTCCGCAAACACGTCTTCAAGAACTCCCTCACATCAGTCGTCGCGATGCTCGGCTACTACCTGCCCGTCCTGTTCGGCGGCGCACTGGTCATCGAGAAACTGTTCAACTACCCCGGAATGGGCCTGCTGTTCTGGAACGCCGCCCAAACCAGCGACTTCCCGATCCTCCTCGGCGTCGTCCTGATCATCTCGATCGCCACCGTGGTCGGCAGCCTGCTCGCAGATGTGGCCCAGGCGCTCATCGATCCGCGCACCAGGCGGGTGAAGACATGAGCGGACCCAACGTCAGGCGCGCGAAACGGTTTCTGCGCAACAAACTCGCGATAGTCGGCTTCACGCTCCTGATCCTGCTGCTCCTCTTCTGCTTCATCGGCCCGCTCTTCTACCACACCGAACAGATCCTTACCTCGCTCAAAGAAGGCCGCCTCAAACCCGGAGTCAACGGCCACCCCCTGGGCACGGACGACCTCGGCTACGACCTCCTGGGCCGCCTCATGCTGGCGGGACAAACCAGCCTGGTGATCGGCCTCGCCGCAGGTGTTCTCGCAACAGTGATCGGCACTCTGTGGGGCGCGATAGCCGGATACGCCGGCGGCTGGATCGAGGCCGTGATGATGCGAGTCGTCGACGCTGGAATCGCAATCCCCGCGCTGTTCCTGCTAGTCGTCGCCGCGGCGATCACAACACCAAGCGTGCCGATGTTGATCCTGGTGATCGGGCTGGTTTCGTGGCTTGTGCCCGCCAGACTCATGCGCGCCGAATCCGTGGCGCTCAAAGGCCGCGCGTATGTCGAGTCGATGCGGTTGATGGGTGGCGGGAACATTCGCGCGATCGGGCGGCACATCATCCCGAACGCCATCGGCACCGTCATTGTCAACGCGACCTTCCAGATCGCCGACGCCGTCCTACTCGTCGCATATGTGAGCTTCCTCGGGCTCGGCATTCCGCCACCCGCGGCGAACTGGGGCGGAATGCTCAGCGATGGCCTCACCTACGCGCACGACGGCGCCTGGTGGCTGATCCTGCCGCCTGGCCTGCTGATCGTGATGACGGTGTGCGCGTTCAACTTCATCGGCGATGGCCTCAGGGACGCCTTCGACGTCAAGTTCGGAGGCCACTGATGGATGTCGTGCTGAAGTTCGACGACCTGTCCGTGCGGTTCGGCGACGTCCAGGCCACCAGCAAGGTCAGCTTCGCCGTCCGTGAAGGGGAGGTGGTCGCGGTCGTCGGCGAGTCCGGCTCGGGCAAGACGGTGACCGCGATGTCCGCGATGGGCCTGCTCCCGAAGCGGGCGCTGATCGCGGGTGACATCCGCCTGGGCGACAACGAGGTCCTCGACCTGCCCGCCGACGAGCTGCGAAGGTTGCGCGGCAACGAGATAGCGATGGTCTTCCAGGAACCGATGACCGCGCTCAACCCGGTCCGCACGGTCGGCTGGCAACTCTACGAGGCCATCAAACTCCACCGCGACCTCAGCCAGGACAAGCGAAAAGAACGCGTCCACGAGCTCCTCACGGTGGTAGGCCTGGACAAACCAGAACTGCGGGTCAGCCAGTACCCGCACGAACTCTCCGGCGGCATGCGGCAACGCGTGATGATCGCGATGGCGATCGCCTGCGACCCCAAGGTGATCATCGCCGACGAGCCGACGACCGCTCTCGACGTGACCGTCCAGGCCGAGATCCTCGAACTCCTCCGCGACCTCAGGGACCGCCTCGGCACCGCGATCGTGCTCATCACGCACAGCATGGGTGTCGTCGCCGACCTCGCCGACCGCGTCATCGTGATGTACCAGGGCAAGATCGTCGAACAGGGCCCGGTCGAGGACGTCCTGCTCAAGCCCCGCCACGACTACACCAAGCGCCTGCTGAAAGCCGTGCCGCGACTCGGTGAAGGCACCAAGAAACCGGAACCCGCCGAACCCGTGCTCAAGGTCGACGGCCTCACCGTGTCGTTCGGCGGGCACAAGGCGGTCGACGGGATCTCCTTCGAGATCGGCAAAGGCGAGGTGCTCGGCCTGGTCGGCGAGTCCGGCTCGGGCAAGACGACGGTCGGCCGGTGCGCGGTGGGCCTGCAGAAACCCACCGAGGGCACGATCGAGCTGTTCGGCCAGGACATCGCGGCCGCGAAGCGGCTCAAGCCGCTGCGGTCCCGGATCGGGATGATCTTCCAGGACCCGGCGTCCTCTTTGGACCCGAGAATGACGGTCGCCGAGTGCGTCAGCGAACCCCTTGTCCTGCATCACAAGAAGAACCGGAAGGAGCGGGTCGCCGAGCTGCTCGACGCCGTCGAACTGGGCGAAGCGTTGAAGGACCGTTACCCGCACGAGTTGTCCGGCGGGCAACGCCAACGGGTGAGCATCGCGAGAGCCCTTGCCCTCAATCCCGATCTGCTGATCGCCGACGAACCCACCAGCGCGCTGGACGTCTCCGTGCAGGCGAGCATCCTGCGGCTGTTCCTCGACCTGCAGCAGCAGTTCGCCTTCTCCTGCCTGTTCATCAGCCACGACTTGGCCGTGGTCGACCTGCTGGCCAACCGCGTTGCCGTGATGCACCATGGAAAAATCGTCGAACAAGGTGCCCGCAACGACGTTTTCGGTGCCCCGCAAGAGGATTACACGAAGAAGTTACTCGCCGCGGCACCGGTGCCGGACCCGGTGCAGCAGCGCGAACGGCGGGTCAGCCGCGGATGACCGAACACAGCGCCGCGACCTCGTCGGCGTCGGTCTCGAAGTGGTCGAACCCTTCGGGCACACCGGCGCCCGCGTACGACACCACGCCGCCAGACGTTCCGGCCACCGGTTTGCGCGGGGCGGCATGCACGGCCGAAACCCCGGTGGCGGCGATGACCTCCAGCGCGTTCGACGCGCGCACACCGCCGCAGGCCATGATCTCGATGTCCGAACCCGCCTGCGCCACCAGGGACTTGATCAGCGGGGCACCGTCCACAGCGGACCGCTGCTGCCCGGAGGTGAGCACCCGGGCGAATCCCATCTCCATCGCCTGGTCGAGCACGCGCTCCGGCGACGCGCTGACGTCGATCGCCCGGTGCAGCGTGACCTCCAGCTCCCCGGCGGCCTCGACGAAGTGCGCGCAGACCGGGTCCAGCAGGCCGTCCTCGCCGAGTGCGCCGATCACGATCCCGTCGACGCCGGTCAGCACCACACCTTCGATGTCCCGCAGCATCACGTCCAGCTCGGTGCCGGAGTACCGGAAGTCGCCCGGACGGGGCCGGATCAGCACGTGGGTGTCGATCACCTCGGGAGCCAGCCACATCAGACCCCAGCCCGGTGTGAGGCCGCCCTCGGACAGCGAACCGCACAGCTCGATCCGGCCGGCACCGGCCTCCTTGGCGACTTTCGCCCCCGCCAACGACTCCACGCTGATCTCCACTCGCATGGCCGTGAGTATCCCCCGAAGATCTGCTTGCCGGATCGAGCATCGATGAGCTGGCTCGGCGTGGACATCGGCGGCACCAAGATCG
>CBIMJO010001061.1:0-4285 GCA_966244135.1 uncultured Actinocrispum sp.
GGCCGGTGGCGTGCTCGTTACCGGCGAGCGCGAGCTCGTAGATGACCTTCAGCCGGGTCCACTCCCACCGTTCGATGCCGAACTTGGTATGCAGTTGCGTTGCCCGCAGTGTGTCGCCGCGGCGTTTGGTTTCCATGATCTTCTGGTAGCCGTCGTAGATTGTGCGGACGGGTGCGACGAATTCAGACAGACCGTCCTCCATCCCCCGGTGTGCGTGGTGATCAAGGATCGTAGCCGAAGTCCCTGGTGACACTGCGCATGCCGAAAATATCATCCGCGCTGGTCAGGCGGCGTGATGGTATTCGTTGAGGATGCCGCCTAAACGTGGGTGTCGGCGGATGTTGAGCCGGACGATCTGGTCTTGCCCGGTGATCGGTGGTGGCAGTGGTTGGAGTGGTCGGTCGTTGGCGATGCCTTGGTGTGGCCGGTGGTTGTTGTAGAACTGCTCGTATTCCCGGAGTGTGTGGAGTAGGTGCCGTTGATTCCAGATGAGGGTGCGGTCAAGGAGTTCGTGGCGGCAGGTCTGGATCCACCGTTCGGTGATCGAGTTCATCTTGGGCGTCTGGATGCCGCTCAGAACGATCTGGATGCCGGCGTCGGCGAGGATGACGTTGAACAGGTGAGGGATTTGCCGTCCCTGTCGCGGATCATGAACTTTGCTCGGCTGCTGGCGTCTTGCAGATCCATGACGAGGTTGCGGGCGGTGGCTTCGGAGCGCATCCACTCGTTGGAGTGGCGGCAGCGGTTCGTTCTGCGCTCTGGTCAATGCCGCGTCTCAGGCGACGACGAGGCCACTCCGCTACCAGGGGCCAATATCTGCTGACACCGAGAACCGACCTCAGGGCAACTGACCCAGGCGAAGCAAGACGCGACGGCAAGATCGTATTCGTACCACGGCATTCTGGGTGTCTGAGCTGCGGGTGCGTGCGTGGCGACGTCAGACCATCCGGATATGCCGGTACGAGGAGCAGAACGTGCTCGGACTGACCGCGTTGCTACGAACACCACCTACAACGACGTAGGGGGAACGACCGGCGGCGATGTAGTCCAGGCTCGGGACATTCACGGCAACGTCTATGTCGGTACCGGACCCGACTACCACCGCGAGGACGGGCCTGTTGGGGACGCAGAGTTGGCTCGTGTGGTGGAGCGTGCGCTGGCGGGCAGCTGATGGCCGCCAGCCAGGTACGGGACCGCAACTGTTGCCGGGCGCCTCGAGCGCTGCCGGCCAGATGCAGTCAAGCAGGGAACGGATCTGCTGGACCTGGCTGACCCGCTCAACGATCAACTGCTCACGGCGGATGCCCAGGTGCCGCAGCCGGCCTCACGTCTCATCGACGGGTTCGGGGATATAGCAGCGAAGTTGCCCGGTCAGCCGGGCGATGAGCACTGCGTCTTTCTCATCGGTCTTATCGAATGTCAGATCTTCGGTGCGTCGTGACCAAGAGGTCACCATTGGCTGGACACACACGAACGACATCCCGCGGTCAGCGGCGAGCTGGCCCAGCACCCGCCACCGGTGCCCGGTTGGTTCGCAGGCCACTGTGACGCTGGTGAAACCGTTGGTTGTCGCTCGTTGTGCCGCCCAGTCCAGCGCCGCACCGAGGTTCCAGGCGCGGCAACGGAAGGTCCTACGTCAGTCTTGTTGGCGCAGTTCGGCGTTGAGCCGTTGCGCCTCGTGGAGTTGGTCCTCGAGAATGACGATCCGGCAGGCGGCGTCCAGGCCCGTGCCTTGATCGACCAGTTCACGTACCCGGGCGGCCAACCGCAACTGGTAGCGCGAATAACGGCGATGCCCGCCGGCGGAACGCTCCGGCTCGATCAGCTTCGCCTCGTCCAGACTACGCAGGAATCCCGGCGTGGTGCCCAGCATCTCCGCAGCCCGGCCCATGGTGTACGCGGGGTAGTGCTCATCATCGAACTTGTCACCCGCGCCGGGCGCGGGCGTGTCCCGTGGGTCAGGGATCATCGCACCTCCACATCACAAGGGGCCCCGGTAGCGCTCAACGCGCCCGGGGCCCCTGGGTTCGGGTTTACATCACCGTCCACCGATCGTGCGATCGGCTTGAAGTACCCGCATCCAACCATTGGCTGGACATCGCGGGGATCGCTTGTCAGTAACCGAGAACCACCTGCCAATCTGATGGGACTGCGGTACCCGCCCGGCGAACGACAGCCACAGCGGGCGATCTGATGAAGTGACCCTTCCCTTCTGTCATGTCTGCCTTTTTCGGTCTGCACTGCCGTGGCGATCACCGTCTGGAACCCCTTGTCGAGATCGGCCCCAGCACGCGTGATGCGCCACTGATCAGTGGCCGGAACCCCTTCAACCGATCGGCTCCGGCCACCTGACCGTCTTCCTTGCTCTACTGCTGACTTCTTTACTGCTGTCCTCGTACTGCCACTACACCAACTTCGTGGGCACACCCGCTCCGCCCACGCCGTGCACTTCCTCATCGGGACCGATGCTGCCTGAACTTCCGGTCCCGGTCCCACTCGGCCGCGGGACGTTGTCGAAACCGTCACCACCGACGACCGTTGTGTCTCACCTCGCGGGTAGTTACGTCCTCTCCCGCGCCTGCTTGACATTCCCTCTTCGCTACAAGCGAGAAGACTACACACACTCGTCGCCGAAGGTCTACCCCAGCCACCACAGATTTTCTCCGCAAGGTCGCGGCACTGGCCGAGGGGCTGCAGGTCACCGAGCCGTTCGATACGTTGACATGACCGCGACAACCCACCGTGATGGGCACTCACCCACGACGAGACCGGCACGGCCCCTGCCTGGCAATGCGGCCTGGCAGGGGTCGTACCGATCGGACTCTGACGCTGGATGGGGAGGAGCGCGTTACGTGGTTGTCGTCGGCGCGTGTGGGGTCAGCCGGTGCAGTTGGGGACGGCAGGGACGCTGCCGACGCAGTTGTTGGGAGTGTTGGCGGTGATGGGTGAGTTGGTGGTGGTCATGGTGCCGCCCTGGCGGTAGACGCCACCGGAAGTGCCCAGGAGCAGCAGCGCGTGGTTGTTGGTCACGGCGGTCTGGGTGAGGGTGGTCGCGGTGGAGTTGACCGCGGAGATTCCGCCGCCCCGGCCGGCGCTGTTGCCGATGATGAACAGCGGACTGCCGGTGACGCCGGTGACCGTGAGCGTGCCGCGCAGGCCGTTGTAGATGGCACCGCCGTCGCCGAGCAGGGTGAGGTTGCCCGACAGCGGGCTGTTGGTGAACGTCGCGGCGGGCGCGGTGCCGGTCGGGGTGTCCGCGTTGGCCAGACCGCCGCCGTTCCCCGAGGCGGTGTTGCCGGTCAGGGTGCTTCCGGTGAGAGTGACCGCGCCGCGGTTGAGGATGCCGCCCCCGTCGCCGAGCACGTTGCCCCGGGTGAACGCGACCCCGGTGGTGAGGGTGAGGCTGCCGGTCGGGCTGACCTCGGCGATCCGGAACAGTCCGAGGCCCAGCAACGATGCGTTGGTGACGGTGGCGGGGCCGATCATCTCGATCGGGGTGGTGATCACCGGCAGCGCGTTCGCGGCGCCGCCGTGGCTGGTGGTCATGCCATATGTACAGCCTCCCGCCAGCACGAGGGTGTCGGAGGTGGGGGTGGAGTTGGCCAAATTCACCGCCGCGACCAAAGCGTTCTCGCTGCACGCCACCGGGATGGTGATGGCCTGCGCCGCCGGGGCGAGGGCGATCAGGCCTCCGGCCGCGATGGTGGTCGCGAAAAGGGCTTGGGCAACGGTACGGATGCGTCGCATAACGCCTTCATTTCCTGAAGCAGGATAGCGGTGGCCGACTCGGTGCGGTACGCACCACGAGAGATAACGCATATGACGGTCGCACACGACCACCCGATCGATGGGGTGGCGACGTACGATTCATCAACACAAAAACCCCGGACTCGTGATCCGTGTCCGCGATCATCGCGGGTAGGTCACGCACCGAGGTCCAGGGTTGTAACTGATAACGTAACCCATCCGGCCAGATGATCGGTACCCCAGTCCCCCCAATGGGCGCACCCACCGTGTCGTCACCGGGCCCAACAATCCGAAAAGGACACTCGGATCGGAACGGCGACGCCGATCCGATCGAGGGATATTCACCAGGAGGTCGATGATTCTGAACCATGCCCACACGCCACAAGTGTTCTCACTCGATCACTGCCGCCGGTGAGAATGTCACCAGGACTCGCCACCTGCGGAATTATCTGGATGCGATCACTGTCCGGATCGGCCGGCGACAGCAACTGTCCATAGTGGAGGGCGGGCCTACCGGCCTGTACGCCTCCGGTAGGCC
>CBIMJO010001062.1:0-4271 GCA_966244135.1 uncultured Actinocrispum sp.
GATCAGGTGCGCGGCACGCGCGGCGGCGGCTGTCAAAGCACTGCGTTTCACGGCGTGCAGGTTATATCGGGATTTTCCCATTATAGCACAAAAACAAATCTTTCGAAAGCGCCGGACGATTACATTGCATACCTCAATGCGTCGCCGAGGACGCTGATGTCCGGCCGTGCGGCGGGTTCCGGCCCGAGCGCCCGGTCGATCGTCCTGCCCAGCTCGCCCGGCACCTGGCCGGCGATCGGCTGCGCGGCGTGCGGCGGCCGGCCGGTCAGCAGGTGATAAGCCAAGGCCGCCACCTGGTACACGTCCGTGCGAGGGCCGATCTGGCCGCTGCCCCGCTGTTCCGGCGCCTGGTAGTACTCGGGTCCCTCGTCCTGCCGGTAGTCGGTGGCCGCCAACCCGAGGTCGCGCAACATGAACCGGTCGTGCTGGATCAACGCGGCCGGCGTCAGGTTGCGATGCGTCAACCCCAGCGAGTGCATTTCGGCCAGGGTCATGCAGATCTCGGCCAGGCCGCCCAGCAAGCCGTAGCGCTGCCGGGGATCGATCCGTTCCGGGGACTCCAGGCTGGCCGCGGGGCCGGATGGCGCGGCGGGCCAGCCGGTCACCAGGGTCGCGACCCGGTCGTCGGCCTCGAAGTCCACCGCGGGCGGAACTCCGGGAACGCCGGCCAGGCGGGCCAACAGGAGGAACTCACGTTCCAGCGCCGACCCCGCGCCGGATTCGGCCTGACGCAACCAGACATACCGGTCACCGAGCGAGGCAAGTGCCTGCAGCCGCAAGCCTTCGGACACGACCTCGTCGGCCAGCAGGTACACCCGGTCGCCGATCGCGATCTCCGCCGGGGTGACGTTCGCGCCCAGTACCGGCAGCTGGAACCGCGCGGTACCACCGAAAGCGATCAGCAGCTCCTCGACACCCGCCCAGGTGAACTCCGGGACGATGTAGTGGGTCGTCGAGTAGGCACACAGGAACGTCGGGATGTCGTCCACCGAACGTCCAGGCAGGACAACGGGAAGCACCCGCCGGGTCTGGCCTTTCAGGTCCCGGGTCAGGATGTCGCGGATGATCGCGGCCTCGAACTGGGCGCCACGGCCCTCGTCGGGCTCGGCCTCGCCGTCGGCCCGCCTGCGGTAGTCCGGCGACGCGACCACCAGGATGAAGTCGGCCTTGCGCAACTGTTCGATCGCCCACGCCGACCAGTCCCGCCGGTCGTCGTCGTACCAGGCGTCGATGTGCACGTCCAGGCCGACGTCCTCGCGCAGGAACGTCGCGAACCGGCGGACCTGTTCCTTGTGCCCGGCCGAATCGTGCGAATAGGAAATGAACACTCGCGTCAACGCCAACTCGGTGCTCATTCGGGTGATTGAACCCCAGAAACAGCTGTTTCGGGAAGTTGTCCCGATTTTGTCCCGTTCAGACCACCAATGACGTCAACGCAGTCGCCGGTGCGCTGGGCTCATAGTCGCGCCACGCAACGGCAAGCCGCTGCACCGCCTCGGCGATGACGTCGGCGGGTTCCAGGAACGGGATCCGCAGGCAGGTCTTGCTGCCCCCGGACACATCCAGCGAAGTCCCGGGCAGCAGGGCGACATCGTGGCGCAGCGCGACCTGGGCGAACGAGGTCGCGTCCCCGCGCGGCAGCTCCACCCACAGCGTCTGTCCACCGAGGGCGGGCGTGAACCGCCAGTCCGGCAACAGGGTCCGCAGCCCGTCGCAGAGGACGTCGTGGTTCTCCTTGAGACTCGCCACCCGCCGGGTCCGCAATGTGTCCAAAATGGACACCAGTTCGGCGGCGGCGAGCTGGCCGGGGATGTTGCTGCCCAGGTCGTGCACGGCCTTCAGCCGGCCCAGCTGCATGATCAACGGCGCCGGCCCGCGGATCCAGCCGACCCGCAGCCCACCCCAGATCACCTTGCTCAGCGAGCCGACGGTGAGCACCGAACCGTGCGCGGCGATCGGCAACGGCGGTTGCGCCTCGAACCCGAGCTCGGCCATCACCCCGTCCTCGATCACCTTGATCCCCAGTGCCGCCGCCACTTCCGCGACCCGGCGGCGGGCCAGCGCGGGCATCACCGCGCCGGTCGGGTTCTGGTGCGACGGGATCAGGTACACGACCGTGGGCCGGTCCTCGCGCATGACCCGGATCAGCGTCTCGATGTCGCCGACCGGCACCGGCCGGAACACCGCCGCGCACTCCCGGAACACCTCCAGCGCGCCCGGGTAGGTCGGCGCCTCGACCACGACCCGGTCGCCCGGGCCGACGAGCAACCTGGCCAGCAGCGCCAACGCCTGCTGGCCGCCGGTGGTCACCAGGATCTGGTCCGGTTCGGTGGGCACGCCCTGCCGCGTGTACCGGTCGGCGATCGCCTGGCGCAGCAGGGGATGGCCGACCGGGCGGTAGCCGAGGTCGCCGGTGAAGCTGGTCTCCAGGGCTTTGCGGTAGGCGTCCTGCACCTCCGGCGGCACGACTTTCGGCGCCGCACAGGTGAGCTGGAGGATGTTGTCCAGCGGCTCCAGCAGGTGCAGGAACAGCGGGTTCGCGCTGTCCACCGGCCGCGCCGGATCGGCGTACAGCACCGCGGGCGCGACCCGGGTGCCGCTGCCCTGCCTGCGGATGATCTTGCCGTCCTGGGTGAGCAGGTCGTAGGCGGCCACCACGGTCGTCCGGCCGACCGCGAGCGCGGTGGCCAGGGTGCGGTCGGGCGGCAGCGGCGAGTCCGGCGGCAGCGCGCCGTCGTCGATCAGCTGGCGGATGCGGGTGGCCAGCAGCATGTACAGCGGGCCGTGCCCGGCCGACCAGCGGCCGAGCCGGGCGATCAGGTCCTCGCAGCTCGTCACAAACCAATCCTGCCAGATTGGCCCTATGGCGAGTCCAATTCATATCCAAGACTTCGGCCATGACCTTGCACCGGGAAACCCTCGCCGTCCGCCTCACCGCCCCGGACCCGGGCCGCCCGCTCGCGGTGCCGATCTACCAGACCGCGAACTTCGCCTTCGACGGCCCCGACGAGGTGGCCTCGGCGATGAGCGGGCCGGACACGTTCAGCTACAGCGGTTACAGCAACCCCACCGCCCGCGCGCTGGAGGACTCGATGTCCGCGCTGGAGGGCGGGGAGGCGGCGTTCGTCACCGGGTCGGGCACGGGCGCGGTCAACGCGGTGTTCCATTCGGTTCTGCGCCAAGGGGATCACGTCGTCGCGCAACGGGCTTTGTACGGTGGCACGGTTTCCGTGCTGAACAACCTCGTATCCCGGTGGGGCCTGTCGGTGAGTTACATCGACGGCGTGTCGGTGGCCGAACTGGAGGCCGCGATCACCCCGTCGACGCGGATGTTGTTCCTGGAGACCATCGCCAACCCGCTCGGGCACGTGCCCGACATGCCCGCGTTGACCGGCGTAGCCCGCTCGGCGGACCTGGTCACCGTGGTGGACAATACTTTCGCCACTCCCCTGTTGTGCCGGCCGATCGAGCACGGCGCCGACATCGTGATCCACTCGGCGACCAAGTACCTCGGCGGGCACCACGACGTGATCGGTGGCGTGGCGGTGTTCGCGTCCCGGGCGCAGTACCTTTCGGCGTGGCAGCACGCGATCCGGCTCGGCGTGATCGTGGACCCGTTCGCCGCGTGGCTGATCCTGCGTGGGCTCAAGACACTGCCGCTGCGCGTGAGCCGTCAGTGTTCCAGCGCCCAGTACCTGGCTGCACGTCTTGAGACCCACCCGGCGGTCCGGGCCGTGCACCACCCGGGCCTGCCCTCGCATCCCAGCCATGAGCGCGCGGCCAAGCTGCTCAGCGACTTCGGCGGCACCGTGGCGATCGAGGTGGACGACGCGCACGCGTTCATGACCAGGCTCCAGCTGATCATCAACGCGCCCTCCCTGGGCGGCACCGAGACCATCGTGATGCACCCGGCCACCACCTCGCACCGCTTCCTCGACGAGGAGGAACTGGCCGCCGCGGGCATCTCCCGGGGCCTGGTCCGCATCGCCCTGGGCCTGGAACACCCCGAAGACCTCTGGACCGACCTCCACCAAGCCCTCCCCTAGTGGGGGATGTCGTGGTGGGCGGCGAGGGTGGCGAGGAGGGTCTGGAGTTTTTCGCGCTCGGGTTTGGTGAGGCCGGCGGTCAGGTCCTCGCTGAGTGACTGGGCTATCTCGTCGCACCTGACCAGCAGGGCGTGGCCTTCGTTGGTCAGCGTGAGGTTCATCCGGCGGCGGTCGGTGCCGCTGCGGACTCGTTCGATGGCGCCCAGCTCCTCCAGGTGATCGGCC
>CBIMJO010001063.1:0-4266 GCA_966244135.1 uncultured Actinocrispum sp.
CTGCTCCTCGGCGACCAGCTGGGCGAAGATCTGCGCGCGCAGCTCGGGGTCGTTCTCGACCTCGCAGTACTGCCGCGCGTGCCGCCGCGCCTGGGCGATCACGTTCTGCGCCCGGCCCCACCGGCTGGTCAGCGAGGCGATCACGGTGACGAGCAGGACCCCGAAGATCACCAGCAACGACAGGCCGGTGCTGATCTCGGCGACCTTGACCGGCTCGCCGCCGTTGATGAACGGCACGTTGTTCTCGTGCAGGGCGTGCAGGACCAGCTTCACGCCGATGAAGCCGAGGATCAGCGCCAGGCCGTAGGTCAGGTAGACCAGCCGGTCGAGCAGGCCGTCGATCAGGAAGTACAGCTGGCGCAGGCCGAGCAGCGAGAACGCGGTCGCGGCGAACACCAGGAAGACGTTCTGGGTCAGGCCGAAGATGGCCGGGATGGAGTCCAGTGCGAACAACAGGTCCGTGCCGCCGATGGCCACCATGACGAGCAGCATCGGGGTCATCACCCGTCGGCCGTTCTCCACGGTGAACAGCTTGTCGCCGTCGTAGCGGTCCGAGGTGCGCACCATCCTGCGGGCCACGCGGATCATGAAGTTGTCCGCCGAGCGGTCCTCACTGCCGCTCGGCTTGACCAGGTTGCCCGCGGTGACCAGCAGGATCAGCCCGAACACGTAGAACACCCAGGAGAACAGGTCGATCAGCGCGGCGCCCAGCGCGATGAACCCGGTCCTGGCCACCAGCGAGAACGCGATCCCGAACAGCAGCACCTTCTGCTGGTCGGCCCGCGGCACCTTGAAGCTCGCCATGATCACGAGGAACACGAACAGGTTGTCGACCGACAACGCCTTCTCGGTCACGTAGCCGGCGAAGTACTCCGACGCCATGGTCGAGTCACCGAACAGCCACAGCCCCACCCCGAACAGCACGGCGATCCCGACGTAGATCGCCGACCACACGGCCGCCTCGCCGATGGTGGGGACGTGGGCCTTGCGCACGTGGACGAAGAAGTCGAACAGGATCAGGCCGATGATCCCGGCAACGGTCAACCACCAGGCCATGACTGGCACAACCACGCGCAACCTCCAGCGGGACCGCTACCGGACCTGCTGATCCTGCCTCAGGCGATCACCGGATGCACGGATTGTCCGTTCGGCGGGGCGATCCGGCTCGATCCCGCCCGGATCAGGCAGGGGCGGCGCGGTATCGGGGGTTGCGAGCTGGCCGGGTGTTCCGATCGGTAGCGGGTCCAGGCCTTCCGGTTCTGGGCCGAGGCCGACCGGCTTGGGGCTATCTTGGAGCGCCATGGACCAGGACCATGCCATCAGGCCCGCGGAGCCGGCGGACGCCGGCGAGATCTTGACCGTGCAGCGGGCCGCGTATGTCTCCGAGGCCCGGCTTTACGGCAATACGGGCTTTTCCGCACTGGTCGAGTCGCTGGACGAGGTCCGCGCGGCGGTCGAGGGCGGTGGCGTGCTGGTGGCGACGATGGGCACTCGGATCGTCGGAGCGGTCCGCGGGGTCCGGGACGGCCAGGACTGCGAGGTCACTCGCCTGGTGGTGGCTCCGGACATGCAACGACGAGGCATCGCCAGGGCGCTCATCGAGGCCGTCGAGCGTGCCCATGCCGCGCAGGTCCGCCGATTCTGGCTGCACACCGGGGAACGCAGTGAGGCCAACCTGCGTCTGTACGAGAAGGCCGGCTACAGCCGCTATCGCACGCGCCCGGTCAGCGCGGAACTGTCGTTGGTGTACTTGGAGAAGCTGGCTTGAGACCGCGCGACCAAATGGGTATCGGGGGGCGGCTAAGCTGGGTGACCCCAACAGTCCTGCCGAACCGAGACGGGCGTGCGCCGGATGCTCACAGCGGAAGAACCCGAACTGCCGGAGGTGGACCCCACTCGGCCCAGCATCGCCCGGGTCTACGACGCCTTCCTGGGCGGCAAGGACAACTACGAGGTCGACCGGGAGGTCTACCGGCAGGCGGTGGCGATCGACCCGGACGCGCCGCTGGCCGCGCGGGACCTCCGGGACTGGCTCGTCCGGGTGGTGCGGTTCCTGGCCGGGGACGAGGCGGGGATCGACCAGTTCCTTGACTGCGGCTCCGGGTTGCCGACCAGCGAGAACGTGCACCAGGTCGCGCAGCGGACGAACCCGGACGCGACCATCGTGTACGTCGACAACGACCCGGTCGTGGCGGCGCACGGCCGTGCGCTGTTGGCGGAGAACCAGCGGACCCACTTCCTGTTCGCCGATCTGCGCCGGCCGGTGGAGATCCTCGAACATCCGGTGGTCACCAAGGTCCTCGACTTCGACCGGCCGCTGGCGCTGATGCAGTGCGCGACCATCCACCACGTGACCGACGAGGAGAAGCCGGCCGAGCTGATGCGGGCCTACGTCGACGCCCTGCCGTCGGGCTCGTATGTCGCGCTCAGCCACTTCCTCGACCCGGGCGAGGGCAGCGAGTACCGCCGGCTCGCGCGGCAGCTGGAGGACAACCTGCGGCGGTCGGTCGGGTCCGGCGAATGCCGTACGCACGAGAGGATCTTGTCCTTTCTGGACGGCCTGGAGCCGGTGGAGCCGGGACTCGTCCCGGTCGTGGAGTGGTGGCCGGACGGTCCGCTGATGAGGCCCTTGGTCCCGGTTCAGCGGCTCATCGCCGGTGTGGTCGCCCGCAAGCCCTGAGGGGCTGTTAGCGCTAACGAACTGATCTCGACGCGCCTGGCCGGGACTGTCTGAATCGGTACTGGCATTGACATCGCGGCATCCATGTCTGAGTGTTAGCGCTCACAACTGGGGCGCGGTGCCCTGGTATGCAGTCCCAGGAGGGGCCCCGATGCCGTGGACTCCTAGCAGGACCATGCTCGCGCGCTTGGCCGTGGCGTTGGCCGTGGTGCTGAGCACGGTGATGATCACCGGCCCCTCCGCTGCCGGGGCCGGTGATCTCGTCGCGCACTACGCGCTCGATCAGACGTCCGGCACGACGGCCGCGGACAGTTCGGGCAACGGCCGGACCGCTCAGGTGGTGGGCGGCGCGACCTGGAACGGCACCGAGGGGCTGAAGCTCGACGGGACCGGCGGGTACCTCGACCTGCCGGACAACCTGATGCGCGATCTGTCCGCCATCACGGTGTCCGTCCAGGTCCGCCTGGACTCGGCGCAGGCCACCCCGTACTTCTTGTGGGGCCTGGGAAACACCGGCACGGACGGGGCGGGCAACGGGTATCTGTTCAGCACCGGCGACACCTACCGGGCGTCGATCACCACGGGCAACTGGTCGGGTGAGCAGACGGCGTCGACGACCACGCCATTGCCCCGCGACCGGTGGGTCACGGCGACGTACACCCTGGGCGCGGGGACGGCGGTGCTGTACCTCGACGGCGCCGAAGTCGCCCGCAAGGACGGGATCACCATCACGCCCGCGCAGATCGGCAACGGCACGACGACCGCGAACTACCTGGGCCGGTCGGTGTACAACGCGGACCGGTACCTGCAGGGCAGCGTGCGGGACTTCCGCATCTACAGCCGTGCCCTGACCGCGGCCGAAGTATCCGACCTGGGCAAGGTTTCCGACGAGACCCGGGTGGCGCGGGATGTCGCGGCGTTGTCCCTTGGGGACACGAGCGCGGTGACGGAGTCCATCAAACTGCCGTCCACCGGACCCAACGGGTCGGCCATCACCTGGGCCTCCAGCGCGCCGTCCGTGGTCGCGGCCGATGGGACGGTCACCCGCCCGGCGCCCGGATCACGTGACGCGACCGTGAAACTGACCGCGACGGTGAAATTCGGCGCTGCTACTGGCACCAAGGAGTTCACCATCGTCGTGAAGGCGCAACGTCCGGCCAGGGAGCTTGTCGCGGAGGCGACGGCCGCACTGACCGTGGCCGACGCGGCTGATGTGCGCGGGAACCTGACCTTGCCCACCACCGGCTTGTACGCCACAACGGTGTCATGGCGGTCGAGCAACGCAGCAGTCGTGGCGCCCACCGGAGAGGTGAAGCGCCCGGCAACCGGTGCGCAGCCCGCGAAGGTGCGGCTGACCGCGACGGTGAAGCTCGGCTCCGAGACCCGGACCCGCTCGTTCGACCTGACCGTGCGCCCGATGCCGAAGCCGGAACCGATGGAGGGCTACACCTTCGCGTACTTCACCGGGAACACCAAGGCGGGCGAGAACATCTACTTCGGCGCCAGCCGCGGCAACAACGCGTTGCAGTGGGACGAGCTGAACGGTGGCCGGCCGGTGCTCACCTCGTCGATGGGGGAGAAGGGGC
>CBIMJO010001064.1:0-4264 GCA_966244135.1 uncultured Actinocrispum sp.
CGCATCGGTCGTGCGGGATGTCGTGGTCCGCGCAAAACGCGTACATCGCGTCCCGCCCGGCGACGCACAGCCGCGCCTTGTACGACCCCGGCTTGTAATACAGCCCCGAGTGAATGACGCCGCTGTTGTTCCCGGTCTGGTGCGCGGCCCAGCGCTTCTCCTTCTCCAGGACCGTCACCTGGTCGCCACGGGACATCAGCTCATGGGCGACGGCGAGCCCCACGATCCCGCCGCCGATGACCGCAACACGTCGCACACCCATGACCTTAGAACCAGCGTTCCAGCACCTGGGCGACGCCGTCGTCGACGTTGGCCGCGGTGATCTCGTCGGCGATGGCCAGCACGTCCGGGTGCGCGTTGGCCATGGCCACGCCGCAGCCGGCCCACTTGAGCATCTCGATGTCGTTGGGCATGTCGCCGAACGCGATCACGTCGGCGGAGGCCACGTCGTGCAGCTCGGCGGCGTCCGACAGACCGGTCGCCTTGGTGACCCCGCCCGCCGAGATCTCCAGCAGGCCGCCGTTGGTGGAGAACGTCACGGTCACGCTGTCGTCCAGAACGGTGTTCGCGGCGAGGGCCATCTCCTGGCTGGTCATGTGCTGGTGCCGGATGAGCAGTTTGACCGCGAGCTCGCCGAGCACCTCGGCGCGCGGCGCGGTGTTGTTCTCGGCGTTGCCCCACGGGTTGGTGTAGCCGGGCTCGGTGCGGAAGGCCGGCTGGTCCAGCACCGGGCGTTCGGTGGCCAGATGAATCCCGGGCATGGCCTGTTCGAGGGCGTGCGCCACATCGTGCAGCTGCACCGGGTCCAGGCCGTGGGCCTTGACGATCCGGTCGCCGCCGATGTCGTAGAGCAGGGCTCCGTTCGCGCACACCGCGTACCCGGTGAGCCCGACGGTTTCGGCGACCTTCGGGATCCACCGCGGCGGACGCCCGCTGACCAGGATGAACGGCGTGCCGGACGCGGTCACCTTGGCCACTGCCCGGGCCGTCCGTCCGCTCACCTGCTCATAACCGCCGAGCAGCGTTCCATCCACATCCGAGGCGACGAGTCCGGGTCTGTGCACACCGTCAATCCTGCCTGATCATGTACGCCGGTCAGAACCGTGTGACAGTCGTCATGACTGTCCCGCCCATCGGCCATTGAACCCAAACTCTGGATCACCTTCTGGGCGTATCGCATTGCGCCGTTAGCGGGACACGATACGGTCGATCACTGTGCGAGTTGGTATCGAGATCCTGCCGGAGTACCGGTGGTGGGCCGCCGAGCCCAAGTGGCGCGCCGCCGAGGAGTACGGCTTCGACCACGCGTGGACGTATGACCACCTCGGCTGGCGGACGCTGGTCGACGGGCCGTGGTTCGGTGCCATCCCGACCCTGACCGCGGCGGCCATGGTGACCTCGACGATCCGGCTGGGGACGTGGGTGGCCACGCCGAACTTCCGGCACCCGGTGTCGTTCGCCCGGGAGCTGACCGCGCTGGACGACGTGTCCGACGGCCGGTTCATCCTCGGCGTCGGCGCGGGCGGCGCGGGGTACGACACGAAGGTCATGGGCGACACGGCGCTGCCGCCGGCCCAGCGCACCGAGCGGTTCGGCGAGTTCGTGGAACTCCTGGACCTGCTGTTGCGGCAGGACCGCACCACCTGGCAGGGCTCGTACTACGAAGCGGTCGAGGCGCGGATGATGCCCGGCTGCGTGCAGAAGCCGCGCCTGCCGTTCGTGGTCGCCGCCAACGGACCGAAGGCGATGCGCATCGCGGCCCGCTACGGCACCGGCTGGGTGACCACCGGCAGCGGGACCGACGACGCGGACGCCTGGTGGACGTCCCTGGGTGAGCTGACCGGCCGGATGAACGACACCCTGACCGCCGAGGGCCGCGCCCTGGGCACGATCGACCGCTACCTGAACCTCGACGGCCTGCCCGGATTCGCCCTCACCGGCGTCGAGCAGTTCCGCGACCTGCTCGGCCGCGCCGAGGCCCTCGGGTTCACCGACGTCACGGTGCCCTGGCCCCGCCACGACGGCATCTTCGCCGGTTCCGAACAGATCGTCGAAGACATCGCCGCAGAGGTATTGCCCGCCCTCCGCACCTGACCCGCCGTGTCTCACCTTCCTCCGGGGTGTGTCGCACATTCCCACTACTCCATTCGAGTGACGCTGCGGAACCCTCGGGTGATCACGCACGTCTCTTCTGATGTGCGAGGGGGCACAACGGAGGGTGGGGGGCGTCGCCCTCGTGCGGTGGACCGGGGAGGCCACGCACGGGGGCTGTCCACCCCGGTCATGTCAAGCCCGTTACCCTGAGGCCCCGTGAGCTACGAGGGCTATGACCTGGTGATCGTTGGGGCCGGTTTCTTCGGCTTGACCGTGGCCGAGCGCACCGCGACGCAGCTGGACAAGCGCGTGCTGGTGCTCGAACGGCGTCCGCACATCGGCGGCAACGCGTACTCGGAGGCCGAGCCGGAGACCGGCATCGAGATCCACAAGTACGGCGCGCACCTGTTCCACACGTCGAACAAGCGGGTCTGGGACTACGTCACCCAGTTCACCGAGTTCACCCCGTACCAGCATCGCGTGTACACCAACCACCAGGGCCAGGTGTACCCGATGCCGATGAACCTGGCGATGATCAACCAGTTCTTCGGCCGCGCGTTCACCCCGGACGAGGCGCGCCAGCTGGTCGCCGAGCAGTCCAGCGAGTTCAAGACCGAGGAAGCGCGCAACCTCGAGGAGAAGGCGATCTCGCTGATCGGCCGCAAGCTCTACGAGGCGTTCATCAAGGGCTACACGGCCAAGCAGTGGCAGACCGACCCCCGGGAGCTCGCGCCGGGCATCATCACCCGCCTGCCGGTCCGCTACAACTACGACAACCGGTACTTCAACGACACGTTCGAGGGCCTGCCCAAGCACGGCTACACCGCCTGGCTGGAGAAGATGGCCGAGCACCCGAACATCGAGGTGCGGCTGAACGTCGACTACTTCGAGGTCCGCGACCAGATCCCGGCCGGCGTGCCGACCCTGTACACCGGCCCGCTGGACCGCTACTTCGACTACTCCGAGGGGCGGCTGGGCTGGCGCACGGTCGACCTGGAGCAGGAGGTCATCACCACGACGGGCGACTACCAGGGCACCCCGGTGATGAACTACGCCGACGAGGACGTGCCGTTCACCCGGATCCTGGAGTTCCGGCACTTCCACCCGGAGCGGGACTACCCGACGGACAAGACGGTGATCGTCCGGGAGTACTCGCGGGCCGCCAAAGAGGACGACGAGCCCTACTACCCGATCAACACCCCGGACAACCGGGCGATGCTGGAGCGCTACCGCGAGCTGGTCAAGCAGGAGGCCAAGGAGCGCAACATCATCTTCGGCGGCCGGCTGGGCACCTACAAGTACCTCGACATGCACATGGCCATCGGCGCCGCGCTGAGCACGTTCGACAACAAGGTCGCGCCGCACCTGACCGACGGCAAGCCGCTGGACGGGTCGCTCGATGGCTGATGCGGAGATCGCGGTCCTGCGCACCGTCCAGGGCGCCATCGCCAAGCCCGTCGTGGTGAAGGTGGCCCGGGGCATGTCGTTGTTCGGCGAGCACAGCCTCGGCTGGCTCGCCGTCGGCGCGGTCGGTGCCATGGTGGACCGGGACCGCCGCAAGGACTGGCTGGTCGCGGCGGGTGGCGTGTTCGCCGCCCACGCGGCCTCGGTCCTGGTCAAGCGTGTGGTGAAGCGCACCCGCCCGGACGACGAGAGCGTGCAGGTGCTGGTCGGCACGCCTTCCCGGCTGAGTTTCCCCTCGGCCCACGCAACCTCGACGACCGCCGCCGCTGTTCTGTATGGGGGATTGCTGGGACGGCGGCTATCACCGCTGCTGGTTCCACCGATGCTTGTATCGAGGATGGTCCTCGGGGTGCATTATCCGAGCGACGTGGTGGCGGGCTCCCTGCTCGGCGCGGCGATCGGCGGTGTCGTGCGTCGCAGGCTGAGCCGGGGGAAGGAACGAGATGAGCAAGGTCGAGACCACGGCTGAGACCGCCGCGGAGGTGCCCGCCCAGGGCAACCTCATCGGCGGCGTGATCCGGACCGCGCGGCCCCGCCAGTGGGTGAAGAACGTGCTGGTCCTGGCCGCGCCGTTCACCGCGAGCCGGATCACCGAGGGGCAGGTGCTGCTGGACGCGGCCGTCGCGTTCGTGGCGTTCTGCCTCGCGGCCTCGGCGGTCTACTTCGTCAACGACGCCGTCGACGTCGAGGCGGACCGTGCTCACCC
>CBIMJO010001065.1:0-4259 GCA_966244135.1 uncultured Actinocrispum sp.
AGCAGCCGTCGACTGTCCCCACCGGACAGTCGCCACCGGATCAGCTGCGGGTCGAGCAGGTTCCAGTCGCTCATCGGCAGCACGATCATGCCGACCTTGGGCCGGCTGCGCACCATCCGCAGCGCTTCCAGCACCCGGACCGCTTCTCGCGCAACGGTTCTGGACACACCGTAGGTCGCGGTCAGCTCGTCGAGGCGCAGGATCGTCCCGCTCGGGTGCCGGCCGGACGCCAGCGCGATGCCGAGCGAGTCGAGCAGGTGAGCGTGCAGGCCACGCGCTGTGCTCACCGCGGCACCAGGATCCGCTCGGCGACCACCAGGTCGTGCTCGAACGTGATCTTCAGGTTCCGCTGCTCGCCGGGCACCCAGTGCACCTGGATGTCGGTGTACCGCTCGATGCAGGACGCGGTGTCGGTGCCGTGGAACCCTTCCCGCGCGGCCTGTTCGTAGGCGGCGAGCAACGGCGCGGCCAGAAACCCTTGGGGTGTCTGGACTGCGACGAGCGCATCGGGGATCGGCACGATCCGTCCGTCGGGTTGCTCGGCGGCCAGGTCCTCCGCGCGGAGGCCCGGGATCGCCCCGCCGTACTGCTTGGTCGCCTTGAGCACAGCCGCGACGAGGTCGTTGCTGACCAATGGTCGCGCGCCGTCGTGGATGAGCACGGTGTCGATGTCGCCCGCTTCGATCCGTGGCGCGAGGTGCCGGAGCGCGGCGAGCTCGGACTCCTGGCGGGTGCTGCCACCGGACACCACTTCGACGTCCAAGTCGCCGACGACCTCGGCCATGTGGTCGACGTCCTGCGGACGGGTCACGAGGACGAGCACATCGCTGTGGCCGGCGAGCGCCTGCAACGACCACGCCAGCACCGGCCGCCCGGCCAGCCGCACGTAGACCTTGTTGATGTCCCGCCCGAGCCGCGATCCGGAGCCGCCTGCCAGCACCACTCCGGCCGCCTGAGTCACGGCACAGATCATCCCCGTTGTTTCACGTTGAACCAAGCGACTGGCGGATCTCGTCGAGCATCCGCCCGACCCGGCGGTCGGACCGCGCCCCTCGGCGGTGCACCGCGTAGTACGGAACCGCAGGTAGATCCACGATCGGCACGCTCGGCAGGCTGGTTCGCACACAACCGTTGACCACCGCCGCGCCGACTCCCAGCTGGACGAAATGCAGCATCAACGGCCAGCCCTCGGCCTCGACCGCCACCTCCCAGTCCGCCCCGGCGGCGGCGCGCTCCAGCAACATTCGCAACGGCCGGGGCGCCGGTGGCACGACCATCCGCAATCCGGCGAGGTCAGCCACGTGCACCAACTCCTTCTGCGCCAGCGGATGCCCGGCCGGCAGCACAAGCTTCTGCGGGTACTTGGCGAGCAGGACGGTGTCCAGGTCGTCCGGGACCGCGTCGAGCACGGCGACCCCGAGATGCGCGCGGCCGTCGCGGACCAGGGCCAGGGTCTGCGCGCGGGACGACGTGATCAGCCGGAGCCGGGTCGCCTCACGCGCGATGACATCGCCGAGCAGGTACAGATAGGCACCCTGACCTGCGGCAAGAACGACCGGGCGCTGCCGGGCCTCGCCGTCGAGGTGCTGCAGGAACTCGTCGAGCTGGTCCTCGCGGTCGCGAGCGAACCGGGCCAGCGCCTCACCGTCGGCGGTCAGCACCAGACGACGGCCGTCCCTGAGGTAGAGCGGGCGGCCGACGGCTTCGGCGAGTTTGCGCACCTTGACGTGCAGGGCGGGCTGGGAGATGTGCAGCTCCCGGGCGGCGGTCGTGAAGTTGAGGTGCTCGGCGAACACCAGGAAGGACGGCAGCGCCTCTACGGGAAACATAACTTCAAACTATAGTTCGGCAGCACACAATAGTTCTGATTGAGCCACGCGGGCACCAAACTCGATGGCATGAGACAAGCAAGACTCGGCATCGACTTCGGCCGGGTGATCAACGAGGGCTCCGCCGAACTCGGCGGGGACGACACGACATTCCTCAGTGGAGGGTTCGAGGACGCGATGCGGACGCCGGCCAAACCGGACGCTTTCGAGGTCATCGCCCGGCTGACCGAACTGTTCGAAGGTCGCGTGTGGATCGTGTCCAAGTGCGGTGAACGGATCCAGCAACGCACCCGGGAGTGGCTGGACTACAACAACTTCTGGGCACAGACCGGGATTTCTCCTGACAACAAGCGGTTCTGCCGGCAACGTCCGGAGAAAGCCATGCACTGCAAGCGGCTTCAGATCACGCATTTCATCGACGACCGGCGGGACGTGCTCGGCCACATGCGCGAGACCGTCGAGCACCTGTACCTGTTCGGTCCACAGAAGACACCGGCGCCGGAGTGGGTGACGCCGACGCTGACCTGGCTGGACGTCGAAAACGCCGTCACGCCAGGAATCGTGGCGGAACCTCAGCGACCAGCCAAACACCGTTCTCGCTGACGCGGAACTCGTAGCCTTCGGCGTACATCGCTTCGGCTTGCACAGTAAGCACAACGGGCTTCCCTCGCCGGGAGCCCACCCTGGTAGCAGTGTCCACATCGGACGACAGGTGCACGTCCTGTCGTCCCATCGGGCGTAGTCCCTCGGAACGGATCTGCGGCAGGTTCGCAGCGATCGTCCCGTGGTACAGCAGTTCCGGTGGGCGTCGCGGTGCGAGGCCAAGGTCGACCGTGATCGAGTGTCCCTGGTTCGCCCGGATCCTGTTGCCCACCAAGGCGAAACGCTGTTTGTTGTTCGTCTCGACGACGTGTTCGAGGTCGGCCCGCGTGATCTGGATGCCCGCTTTCGCGCACGCGGCAAGCAGTTCGTCGACGTCCGCCCAGCCGCCTTCGTCCAGGCTCAGGCCGATGTCCTGCGGCGCGTGCCGCAGGTGACGTGACAGGAACTTCGATACGCGGACGACGTTCATCCCCGGATTTCCTTGAGCAGCTCGGTAACCCGTCCCATGATCACCTCGGTGACCTCCCGCAGCAGCTCGCGGTCCTCGTCGCGACCACGGTACTCGCTGAGGTCCAGCGGTTCGCCGGCCAGCAGCTGCACGGGTTTGCGCGGGAACGGCCGGAACCGCCGGCGCCGGCTGTCGAAGATCTCCCTTGTGCCCCAACGAGCTGCCGGGATCACCGGGACGTCGTTGGCGAGCGCGAGCCGCGCGACACCGGTGCGCAGATCGCTCGGCCAGCCGTCCGGGTCCTTGGTGAGCGTGCCCTCCGGGTAGATGATCACCACCTTGCCCGCCTTGAGCGCGTCGTGCGCGCCCCGCAGGCTGTCGCCCGCGTTCGCGGTTCCGCGGAACACCGGGATCTGGCCGGCGCCGTCGAGTACTCTCGCGAGTCCGGGAATGTTCCACAGCGTGTGTTTGGTGAAAAATCGCGGCACCCGGCCGTGCTCGTGGATGTAGATCGCGTCGATGATGGGGTCGATGTACGACGGATGGTTCAGCACCACCAAGGCGCCGCCTCGCATTGGCACGTGCTCAAGACCTTTGGCAGTGCGCTTGGTCAGCAGCCACGTGAACGGATAGAAGAACGCGGCGAACAAGCCGACCCAGAACCCGCCCTTTTCCCTCACCGTCCCAACGGTACCGAAGGAAGGCCCGTACCCAGTGGAAACGCCGGATTACAGCCAACTGTTGCGTCTCGACAACCGCCATGTCGTCGTCCTGGGTGCCGGCCAGGGCATCGGGCAACAGACCGCACACGCCATGGCACAGCTGGGTGCACGCGTCACGTGCGTTGACATCGACGCGACCCGCGGCGCTGCCGTCGCCGCCGAAGTCAACGGTCAGCACTACACCGCCGACGTGACCGACCGCCAAGCCATGACCGATGTCTACGCGGACGCCGTTTCCAAGTACGGCCCGCTGCACGGGGTGGTGAACATCGTCGGCCTCGCCAAGTGGGCCCCGATCGTCGACCACGGCGACGACCTCTGGGCAGCCGCGCTGAACGACAACCTCCGCCCTGCAGTCCTCGCCCTCCAACTCGGCGTCCCGCACGCCGACCCGGCCGGAGCCACCTTCGTCTTCGTCGCCTCGGTAACCGGAATCGGCGCCGCCCCCAACCACGTGTCCTACGGCGCGGCCAAAGCCGGGCTGATGTCCCTGGTCCGAACAGCCGCCGTCGAACTCGGCCCCCGCAACATCCGCGTCAACGCAGTAGCCCCCGGCATCACCTGGACCCCACGCGTAGACCCCGCCCAAACCCCCCCAACCCCCCCCCCCCCCCACCCCCGCCCCCCCCCAGGCCCAAAAGGCCAACCCCCCCCCCA
>CBIMJO010001066.1:0-4255 GCA_966244135.1 uncultured Actinocrispum sp.
CGCGATCATGCGCCGGCTGTGGACCGGCGACGAGACCACGTTCGAGGGACGGCACTTCACGGTCCGGTCCGCGCAGATCTCGCCGAAGGCCGGCCCGATCCCGGTCTGGCTCGGCGCCCACGGGCCCGGCGCGCTCGCGCTGACCGGCCAGGTCGCCGACGGCTGGCTGCCCTCGCTCGACCGCGTCGGCCTGGGCCAGGCGGTGATCATGCTGGAGCGGGTCCGCGCCAGCGCGCGGGCCGCCGGGCGTGACCCGGACGAGCTGAGGATCGCGTGCAACCTCCGGGTGAACCTCGGGCACGTTCCGTCCCTTGTGGACCGGATCCGCCGGGTGGTGACCGCCGGGTTCACCCTGCTCTCGCTGGACCTGGCCTCGGTCGAGCACCAGGAGTTCTTCGCCGCCGAGGTGATGCCGCAGGTGTCCGGCATGTGAGAGCCCGCTTGGCAGGGCACCTACGCTGCGAAGGTGACCACGTACGAGCAGGCGCCGCTGCCGCTGATGGACCTGACCCGGTTGCGCGGCCCGGACCGCGACTCCTTCCTGGCCGAACTGCGGCACGCGGCCCACGAGGTCGGCTTCTTCTACGTCGTCGGGCACGGCGTGCCGGAAGAACTGACCGACGGGATCTTCGAGGTCGCGCGGAAGTTCTTCGCGTTGCCGGTCGAGGAACGGCTGGCGATCGAGAACATCAACTCGCCCCAGTTCCGCGGCTACACGCGCACCGGCTACGAGTACACCGGGGGCAAACCGGACTGGCGGGAGCAGATCGACATCGGCCCGGAGCGCGCGGCCCTGGACGTCGCGACCCCGGCCTGGAAGCGGCTGATCGGGCCGAACCAGTGGCCTGCGGCGCTGCCTGAGCTGCGCAGTGTCACGTTGGCGTGGCAGGACGAGGCGCTGCGGGTGTCGCGGGAGGTGCTGCGGGCGTTGGCGGCGGCGCTGGGCCAGGACGAGGGCTACTTCGACACCTGGTTCGACGAGGAGGCCTCGACGCACGTCAAGATCGTCCGGTATCCCGGGCGTTCGTCCGAGGATGCCACTCAAGGTGTTGGGGCGCACAAGGATTACGGGTACCTGGCGTTGCTGCAGCAGGACTCGGTCGGCGGGTTGCAGGTGCAGGCGCGGGACGGCGGCTGGATCGACGCGACGCCGATCCCGGGCAGCTTCGTGTTCAACATCGGCGAGATGCTGGAGATCGCCACCCAGGGGTACCTGACCGCGACCCGGCACCGGGTGATCTCCCCGCCCGCTGGGGTGGAACGGTTCTCGGTGCCGTTCTTCCTCGGCCCGCGCCTGGACGCGGTGGTGGAACCGTTGCGGCTGCCCGATTCCCTGGCCGCGCAGGCTCGCGGGGTCAGCCAGGAGAAGGACAACCCGCTGCACGCGCAGTTCGGCGAGAACGCGCTGGTGGGCTGGCTGCGGTCGCATCCCAAGGTGGCCGAGCGCTGGTGGGCGGACGTGACCGGATGACGCGCTGGTCGTTCGAGACGCGCCAGGTCCACGCCGGCGCCCAGCCCGATCCCACGACCGGCGCACGGGCCACGCCGATCTACCAGACGACCTCGTACGTCTTCCGGGACGCCGACCATGCGGCGGAAGCGTTCGCGTTGCAGGACTTGCAGACCCATGCGTACACGCGACTGTCCAATCCCACCACCGCGGTCGTGGAGGAACGGTTGGCGGACTTGGAGAACGGGTACGCCTCGGTCGCCGTGGCCAGTGGTCAGGCGGCTTCCGCGCTGGCGTTGCTGAACATCGCGCGGGCGGGGGACCACATCGTGTCCGCGGCGACGCTGTACGGCGGGACGTACAACCTGTTCGCGTACACGTTGCAGGACATGGGGATCTCGGTGACGTTCGTGCGGGATCCGGACTCGGCGGACGAGTGGCGGGCGGCGGTGCGGCCCGACACCAAGGCCCTGTACGCCGAGAGCGTGGGCAACCCGCTGGGCAACGTACTCGACGTGGCCATGGTGGCCGCGATCGCGCACTCGGCCGGTGTGCCGTTGATCGTGGACAACACCGTTCCGACGCCGTACCTGTCCCGTCCGATCGATCATGGCGCCGACATCGTCGTGCACTCGACCACGAAGTTCCTGTCCGGGCACGGCACCGGGATCGGCGGGGTGATCGTCGACAGTGGACGGTTCCCGTTCGAGTCCTGGCCGCAGTTCCGGGATCCCGATCCCAGCTACAACGGGCTGGCGTTCTCGTCGTTCGGCAAGCTCGGCTACGCCTTGCGGTTGCGGACCAAGCTGGTGCGGGATCTCGGCCCGGCCGTGTCGCCGTTCAACAGTTTCCTGTTGTTGCAGGGGATCGAGACATTGTCGTTGCGGATGGAACGGCACACCGCGAACGCCCAGGCCATCGCCACCTGGCTCTCCTCGCAACCCGGTGTGACTCAGGTGCATTACGCGGGCCTGCCGGGCAACCGCTGGTACTCCGCGGCTCAACGGTACTTGCCGCAGGGACCTGGTGCCGTGCTGGCGTTCGAGCTGGCCGGGGGAGTGGACGCCGGGAAACGCTTCGTGGACGGGCTTTCGCTGTTCAGCCAGCTCGCCAACATCGGGGACGTGCGCAGCCTGGTGATCCACCCGGCCTCGACCACGCACGCCCAGCTCGACCCGGAGCAGCAGCTGGCCAGCGGGGTGACGCCCGGGCTGGTCCGGCTGTCCGTCGGCATCGAGGGTGCCGACGACCTGATCGCCGACCTCGACCAGGGCCTGAAGGCCGCGGGAGGAACAAGTGCCTGAGTTCGCCGGATCGACCGGGACCGTCCACTACCGCAGCTGGATCCCGGACGACCCGCGGTTCCTCGCGGTGTTCAACCACGGCCTGGGCGAGCACATCGGCCTCTACGAACCCTTCGCCGCGGCCCTGAACAAGGCCGGAATCGCGTTGTGGGCGCACGATCACGCCGGACACGGCCGCAGCGAGGGAACCCGTGTCCTCATCAACGACATCGACTCCTTGCTGGACGACGCCGAAACCGTGCTCGGTCTCGCCCGCGAGGCGCATCCGTCGCTGCCGTTCGTCCTCATCGGACACTCCCTGGGCGCGACGGTGACCACGCTGTTGACCGCGGAACGCCTGTTGCCCAAGGGTGTCCGCCCACACGGCCTGGTCCTGGCCGGCTCCTCGCTCGTGCAGCTCCCCGACCTGCCGAACGGTCTCGTGGCGCTGCTCGCGACCGGCATCGACCCGATGGACCTGCGCAAGGACCCCGGCGAGATGACCCGCAACGCCGAGTACGCCGACCAGATCCGCAACGACCCGCTGACCTGGCAGGGCGGCATCCGCCTGGAAACCCTGCAGGCGCTGGGACTCGCGGCCGGCCGGGTGTCCACAGTGCTCGGCACCGTCGACATCCCCGTGCTCCTCGTCCACGGCGAGAAGGACGACATGGCGCCCGCCGCCGGAGCCCGGCGCGTGGCCGAGCTCCTGCCCAACGCCCGCGCGGTCATCTACCCGGACGACCTGCACAACATCCTCAACGAGATCGACCGGGACGCCGTCCACGAAGAGGTGATCGGTTTCATCCGGAGCTGACCCGGGTGTCAGAGGCCGAGGTGGTCGCGGAGGGCCGGGCCGCTGTACTCGGTGCGGAACACGCCTTTCTCCTGCAGGATCGGCACGACGGTGTCGGCGAACTCGTCCAGGCCGCCGGGGGTGACGTGCGGGACGAGGATGAACCCGTCCGCCGCGTCGGCCTGGACGAGGTCGTTGATGCTGGTGGCGATGGTGCTCGCGGAGCCGATGAAGTTCTGCCGGGCGGTGACCTCGATGATCACCTCACGCAGCGAGAGGTTCTTGGCCTCGGCGATCTCCCGCCATTCCCGGGCGGTCTTGACCGGGTCGCGGTACATCCGGACGCTGGCACGGCCTTTCGAGATGGTCTCGCCGACGACCGGGTCGAACGCGGGCAGCGGGCCGTCCGGGTCGAGGTCGCTGAGGTCCTTGTTCCACAGCTGTTCGGCGAACTTGATCGCGGTCTGGCCGCTGACCTGCTGGCGGCGCACCTCGTGGGCGAGCTCGCGGGCGTCCGCGTCGGTCTCGCCGAGCACGAACGTGGCCGCGGGCAGGATCTTCAGCTGCCCGGGCGTCCGGCCGTACTTGGCGAGCCGCTGTTTGACGTCGGTGTAGAACGCCTGGCCCTGCTGGAGAGTGCCGTAGCGCGAGAAGATCGCGTCCGCCGTGGCCGCGGCGAACTCCCGGCCCTCGTTGGAGTCCCCGGCCTGCAGGATCACCGGGCGG
>CBIMJO010001067.1:0-4247 GCA_966244135.1 uncultured Actinocrispum sp.
GCCCGCAGCGCCTTTGGCCGGCGGGTCGATGCAGACCGCCAGTGTGGCCGCGAGTGTGCTGGAAGTGTGCGCGAAGGCACGGGCGTCGCTGGAGTCGTTGGCGAAGAAGGCCGGTGCGGCCGCGGGATCCTCGCCGCAGGAGGTGCTGGCGAAGGCCGGTGTCCCGTTCGTCGAGGCCGCCGTGGGGTCGGACACCCGGTTCGGCAAGGTCGCCGGGCAGGTCAAGATGATGCGCCGGCTGTTGCGGGACCGGCGTCATGTCCGGGCCGCCACCGGCGCGCACTTCTGCGAGGTCCGGGTCGACCAGGACACCGGCGAGACCCGGGTTTCGCGCTGGACCAGCGTTTTCGACGTTGGGCGGGTGATCAACCCCAAGACCGCCGGCAGCCAGCTGCGGGGCGGCATCATCATGGGCATCGGCATGGCCCTCGCCGAGGAGACCCTGTTCGACCCGCGCACCGGCCGGATCATGAACGCCGGCCTCGGCGAGTACCACGTCCCGGTCCACGCCGACATCCCGCCGATCGACGTCAGCTGGATCGGCGACCCGGACCCCACCATGCCGCTGGGGCTCCTGGGCGTCGGCGAGGTCGGCATCACCGGCGTCGCCGCGGCCGTCGCCAACGCCGTGTACCACGCCACCGGAAAGCGGGTCCGCGACCTGCCCATCACCCTGGACAAGCTCGTCCCCTGAGGCTCCACCCCTGGTGAGTGGCCAGAACCGGGCCCGGCCACTCACCAGGGTCCACAGAGGTCAGGGGCGGAACTGGCGGGCGTGGGTGCGGATCTCCTCGGCGGCCCGGGTCTGGACCTGGAGGAAGAACCGGTCGTTCTCGATCACGCGGGTGCGGGCGAGCGGGCGCTTCGGCTTGTTCTGGAACACCGATATGCAGTCGGTGTAGGCGGGGCCGCCCCAGGGGACGAGCTCCTGGAGCACGCAGGTCATCCCGGCGGACTGGCAGTGCTCGCGGAACTTCTCCGCGGACATGGAGGACGCGCGCCAGTGGCCGTTCTCGATCGTCAGCTCGCCGGTCTTCTTGTCGTGGTAGGCGTTGAGGTTCGAGTGGTGCAGAACGCCGTAACCGCCGGGCTTGAGCTTCTTCGACAGCTGCGAGAGGTAGGCCGCGATCACGTCCTCCTCCACGTGGATCAGCGAGTCCCAGCTGAACACGAAGTCGACCGAGCCGTCCTCGACCATGTCCAGCGAACGCCCGTCGTTGACGTGGTAGGTGATGTTGTCGCGGTCCTTGAACCGTTCGCGGCACGCCTCGATGCACCGCTCTGTCAGGTCGACCACCGTGAGCCGCTCACAGGCGGGCGCGAGGTACTGGGTCAGCCGCCCGAACCCGGGCGCTATCTCCAGGATGTGCTCCGCGGGCAGGAAACCCCCGATCCGGGGCTGGATGGTCCAGGCCCACATGGTCTCGGTCCCGCCGTAGCCGACGGACCATTCGTCACCGCTGGTGGACCAGTCGTGGTTGGACCACTGGTCTTTGTTCTCCTGGACGCTCGGCATCGTTGCTCGCTCGTTCCTTCGGATCCGGCAAAACCGAGCACACGATACGCAGCCTGACCGCCGAGCCCAAGGGGCAATCGGGACGAGTTCACGGTTTGTAGGCCACTCCACCGAGGATGAGCTGCTGCATTGCGCCGGGCGGAGCAGTCCTGGGTTTCTCCGGCCGCCAGTCGCCGACCGGCACCAGCCCCGGCTCCAGCCACTGCAGCTTGGGCAGCAGGTCGCGGATCCGCTCCGCGCTGCGCGGCCAGCCGGTGCCGAGCTCGGCCCGGTAGACCTGGCCGATCCGGGTGATCGTGTCCGACAGCTCGCTGTCCGGCCCGGGGTCGAGCATGTGGGCGATCATCGCGAACGAGCCGGGCGCGAGGGCGTCGATGTAGCGTTCCATCGTCAGCCACGGGTCGTCGTGGTCCGGGATATGGTGCAGCGTCACCATCTGCAGCAGCGCCATCGGCCGGTTGAAGTCCAGGTGCGCGCGGACCACCGGGTCGGCCAGCACACGGTCCGCGTGACTGATGTTCACGTCCGTGACATGAGCATAGTCGTTGCGGGCCAGCTGGTTCTGGCCCTCCTTGAGGATGAACGGGTCAATCGTCGGGTACACCACGGCGCAGTCCGGGACGATCTGCTGTGCCGTCACGTGCGAGTTGTAGGCGATCGGCAGGAACAGGCCGCAGTCCAGCATCTGCGTGATCCGGCCCTCGCGGACCAGGAACCGCACCGCCCGGGTCAGGAACTCCCGGACATCCTTGGCGGCAACGGGAAACTTGGGGTCGATGGCGACCAGCCGATCGCGGACCGCCCGGTCGGCCGCGAAGTTCTCCGTGCCACCCAGGAGCGCGTCATGCACCCGGGTGATGCTCGCCTTGTTCATGTCCATCGCGCCCCGAATCTACGGGATGTGTCAAAGCCCGCCACTCGTGTTGGTATTCGCACGTCTTCAGGCCACGATGGGTTCCGGCAGCAGGGACCGACAGGGGAGCGAAATGCCCGAGTCCGGAGTGGATCTGGAGGATGCCGCGGCGGTCTTCACCGGCCTGCGGCCCCGCCTGTTCGGGATCGCCTACCGGATGCTCAGCAGCGCCGCCGAGGCCGAGGACCTGCTCCAGGAGGTGTGGCTGCGCTGGCAGGCCACCGACCGCGGCGCGGTGGTCAACCCGGCCGCGTTCCTGACCACGATGACGACCCGGCTGGCCATCAACGAGCTGCAGTCGGCGCGGGTCCGGCGCGAGACCTACATCGGGCCGTGGCTGCCCGAACCGGTCGACACCAGCGCGGATCCCTACCTGGGCGCCGAGCGGGGTGAGGCCCTGGAGTTCGCTGCCCTGCTGCTGATGGAGAAGCTCACGCCCAACGAACGCGCTGCCTACGTCCTGCGCGAGGCCTTCGACTACGCCTATGCCCAGATCGCCGAGATCCTGCAGACCTCCGAACCGGCGGTGCGCCAACTGGTCAGCCGGGCCCGCAAGCACTTGGCCAGTGAACGGCGTACACCGGCCAACCCTGGCCAGCAACGGGAGCTGCTGACCGCGTTCCTGGCCGCCGCCCGATCCGGTGACATGGCCGCGTTGGAGCGCCTCTTCACGCCGGACGTCACCAGCATGTCGGACGGCAACGGCGCGGTGCGGGTGTCGCGGCGGCCGGTGGTGGGCACCCTGCGGGTGGCGAAGTTCCTGGCGGCGGTCGCGGACTGGTTCTGGGTCGGCACCGACATCAACTGGGTGAACACCAATGGTCAGACGTCCGCGGTGATCCGGCGGGACGGGTCGCTGATCGCCGTGCTCACGGTCAGCGCCTCGACGGAGGGCATCGACCAGGTGCTGTGGATGTTCAACCCGGCGAAGCTCACCGCGTTGCCAGGTGCTGCCTGACGTCACAAATCGGCGCCCTGTCAGGTCATGTGTGGGGATAGGGCGAGAGCAGAGGCAGCATGTTCGACCGGCATGACCAGGTGGTGCGCAGGTTCGCCGACGCGTGCGGATTGGGCGCGGTCGGCGGTCTGCGCGCGGCCCTGCATGCCGACGCTGTGGCCGTCTGCGACAGTGGCGGCCAGGTCTCCACCGCGATGGGCGTCGTCTCCGGCGCCGACGACGTTGCCCACCTGGCCGTTGTCCTGCTGTGCGGCAAACCCGACACCGAACTGTCCATCGAGGCCATCAACGGCCGCGCCGGACTCGCGCTGCGCCGTGCGGGCCAGGCCATCGCCGTGGTCGGCGTCGACACCATTGGCGCGCGGGTGGCCGTGCTCTGGATCGTGCTCAACCCGGCGAAGCTCCGTGGCTGGCATCGCTCTTGAGCGGTCGTGATTGTTGCGTTGTGGATCGTGCGCGGCCCTGCCGAAGTTTCGTGGCCGGCATCGCTCCCGAGGGCGTATCGCTCGGGTCGCGGTCTTTAGGTTCGTGCTCAACCTCGCCGAACCTGGTGGTCGGCGCCGTTCGTTGACGGTCACGTCGTGCGGGGCGCCGTGCTGTGGATGGTGCGCAACTGCGGCAACTTCGCGGGTGGTGCCGTTCCTGGCCGGTCACGTCCGCCCGCGTTGCTGGGCGGACTTCGTGGCTGATGGGCTCGGGGCTTGTCACATTTCGGGGGTCTGTCTGGTCAGAGCTGGCACCCGTCCACGCTATGTGTCTGGAGCACCATGAGCACCCCCACCGGCGACAGCGCCTTCCTGCACGAGCTGGAGGACAACGTCCGCGCGGAGCTGGCCGAGGCCGAGACCAGCCGGCCGGAC
>CBIMJO010001068.1:0-4242 GCA_966244135.1 uncultured Actinocrispum sp.
TCTCGTTGTCGTTCAGGAGTTCCGTCGCCTCGGCAAGGGTGATCCACCGGCCGCCGGGAGACAACGGATCGAGCGGGTCGTTTTCGTTGCGGTAGGTGATGATGTCGCCCTGCTGGCGCCGGATCTCGTTCGCCACTGAGACATAGGCGGGGTATCCGCGGGGATCCGCCTTGCGCGGGCGCCAAAGGTACTCCCCGTCCTTCCAGTAGCTGGCGTACGTGAGCCCGACAGTTCCATTGCGTTCTTTGACGAACCCTCTGACGTCGTGCGATCTGAGCAGGGCGAGCATCTCGTCCTGGCTGATCACCCGGTTGAGCTTGCGCTCATTCCATAGTTCGCGCAGATGCGTCACGATGCCGAGCGCGCTCAACCCGAGCAACACGGCCCCGAGCACGCCGGGCGCGATCCGGGCAGGCCCGGTCAGCCGGCCGCTCAACAGGACACCGGAAACACCACCGACGTAGGTCAGGATGTAGGCCACCAGGTAAACGGGCGCCAGGCCCAGCTGGATGATCTCGGTTCCGGACTTTCCGGCCCGCGCCATGCGCCGCAGCCGAATGGTCACCACCATGACGAATCCGTTGGCGGCAACGGCGAGCACGAGCAACACCCACATCGCGGTCATCACGTCACATCCAGGGATCGGCGGGTCGCTCAAGCTTGCGTGACGATCGGACATATTGTCAAGACAGTGTGTCCGACACCGTGCCGGGTTACCATCTCGCCAGATGCCGACGCTGGACTGGAGCTGTGCATGCCGTCTGTGACCCGGGCCGCTCAGGGCAACCGGCAAAGCCGCCGGGAGTCGATGGAACGGCGCCTGTTCGCGGCGGCCGAGCAACTGATCAGCGAGGGCGCCACCTTCACCGAGCTCAGCGTGGAGCGGCTGGCCGCCCAGGCCGGCATCTCGCGGTCGACGTTCTACGTGCACTTCCAGGACAAGGGCGAGCTGGTCCGCAAGCTCACCAGGACGTTGCTGACCGAGTTGCGTGATGTCTCCGGCCAGTGGTGGGAGACGGCCGAGCGTGCCGATCGTGCGGACTTGGCGACGGCCATCGCCGCCATCGTGGACGTCTACCGCCGGCACGCCGCCGCGTTCACCGCGGTGGTGGAGACGGCCACCTACGACACCGCCGTGGCCGAGGAGCTGCGGGCGCTCGTCCAGGCGATCATCGACGCCACCCGGGCGGCCATCGAACGCGGACAGGCCGCCGAGGTCATGCGCGAGGTCGCCCCGGCCGAGACCGCCGCCGTGCTCACCTGGATGGTCGAACGCGCCGGTTACCAGCTGGTTCGCGGTTCGGACGCGGCCAACGACGGGAAGATCGTGGACGTCCTCACCGACATCATCTGGACCACGCTGTACCGCACGCCCGTGTGATCTCCCGCCGGAAGACGGATACTTTTTCACCCAATAGGCGGAACCAACCTAGGCTGGCGTGCATCAGACAAATGGGGGGTCAGCTTGAAGGGGCGTTGGCGTGGAGTTCGTGGAGCAGCTGGACCAGACCGTCGAGAAGATCATCGATGAGGCGATCGACTTCTACATGTACACGCGGGGCTGGTACCGCGTGGAAGGCGGCAGCTTCTACAACCTGACCGAGATGGGCTGGGAGATCACGCCGCCGGGCAAGCCGGCGCGGACCACCGGCGGTCAGGTCACGCACGACGGCGCACCCGCGGAGTGGGGCTTCGAGCACGGCACCGGCACGGACGCGGGCTCGCAGGTCTACGGCTACTTCGAGCAGACCATCCGGGACATGTTCAGCTGGTGGCGGTCGATCCCGACGCCGAAGGACTTCGACCAGTACATCGACTACCTGCGTGAGGCCGCCTGGCGGATCTCGCTGACCAGCCAGAGCGACAAGGTCGCCGACATCAGCAACCCCGAGCTCACCGCGGTCGACTTCCTGCAGAAGAAGATCGGCGGCGACGACATGGGTGGGGACATGATCCTCACCTTCGACCAGAACTTCTGCACCCCGCTGCCGACGGTGATGCACGGCCAGTACGCCGTCACGCTGCTCGCCGGGACCACGCTGGCCGGTGAGAAGCAGATCTGGGAGAAGGCGCAGAAGGACCTGCAGGGGATCGCCGACAAGATGCTCGCGGCGATGAAGGACCGCGGGTCGTCCCTGGTCGGCCCGCTGGACCTGAGCGTCGTCACCGCGCTGGTCGGCCTCGCCGGGGTGTTCACCACGCCGGCCAAGCCGATGCTGGACACCGCCGGGTCCGTGCTCGGCGCGCTGGACTCGCTGCTCAAGCTCGGCCAGCCCACCAAGCCGTCCGTCGACTTCGCGTCCGACCAGACCGACGGGGTCATCACCAAGACCCAGGCGGCGCTGAAGAAGCTCGCGGAGACCATTCGCGGGCAGGAGGACGACATCGAGAGCAAGATCAAGGACGCGATGCACACGGTCACCAGCCGGGCCGGTGCGTTCGACATGCCGAAGCCGAAGCTGCTCGCCGAGACGCAGATCGACGGGATGAAGGTCGACCTGGGCGACCTGCACTTCCTGGCCACCGACACGCTGCCCAAGATCGAGAAGCAGCTGCACCAGTCGTCGGACAACGCCTTCTACGGCGGCATCTGCTCCGACGCCTGGTACCGCCCGGTCGACATCGGCGTGGGCAACACCGCCTACGGGCCGTACGACTCGTGGTCCGCGCTGGCCTCACTGGCCGAGAAACTCACGGCCGACCTGGCCTGGGAGGTCAAGGAGAGCGGCGTCCACCTGGACATCGCGTCCGACCGGATCGGCCGCAACGAGGACGAGATCGAGGCCGACATGCGCAGGCACTCGGAGAAGATCAGCGCGGGCAGCGGCTACAACCCGATCGGCGACGCCACCGAGTGGGTCAAAGAGCACCCGTAACCACCTGGGACAGCTCTCGGTGCAGGTACGCCAGGAATCCTTGGAATCTCTCGCGATCGCTTGCACGCCCCCTTCGTCCACGTCGTAGGCAGTGTCCCGATCGCCGAGACGGCACCGAAGGGGGTGTGCTGTGCGGGGCTCTGGGGTGATGTGGGACGCGGAGGGTTGATTTGAATACAGGTGTGATCTGTATTGTATTTGGGTATGGGGATCGATGTGGGTGTGCGGGGGCCGGGGCGGCCGCGGAGTGTGGAGGCTGACCAGGCGATTCTGGGCGCGGCCGTGGAGTTGCTGCTGGAGCGCGGGGTGGGGCAGGTCAGTGTCGAGCAGGTGGCTCGGCGGGCTGGGGTTACCCGGGCGACGGTGTACCGGCGGTTCTCCGATCTGACTGCGTTGCTGGTCGCGGCCGTGGAGTGGGAGTACCGCGTCGCCGATGCGGAGGCCGGGGAATGGCCGGATGTCGAGGCGATGGTCGCCAGCTGGGCCGCGCAGCTGGCGACGGCGCGGGACCGGAAGCTGATGCGCCGGTTGTACGCGTCGGTGGACGACTATCCCGAGTTGTTGCAGGCGTACGCGCAGGTCCGTGGGCGGCAAGGGGTTGACGCCGTGCGGGCCACGTTCGAACGCGCCCAGCAGGCAGGGGAGTTACCCGCGCACGTGGATCCCGTTGTGCTGCAACAGATGCTCGGCGGTGCGGCGCTGCTCTACGTCAGCGTCTTCCCGGACGACTCCGGAGAGGACGCGATCAAGGCCTATTTCACAGCTGCCCTGAACCAGGTGGGGTACCAGAAGGGAGCGCACGACAATGACTGACCGGATCGTGATGGTGGGCATGCCGGCCGCCGGGCACCTCAACCCGAGCCTGCCGATCGTGTGTGAGCTGACCCGCCGCGGCACCAAAGTCACGTACTACACCAGCGAGGACTTCCGGAACCAGGTCGAGGAGGCCGGCTGCGAGTTCCGCGCGTACCCGGCGAACGTCCTCGGCCCGGCCGACATCGCCGAGGCCACCCGCAATGGCGGCCCGGTCCGGGTGGTCGCCAGGATCCTGACCGCCACCGAGACGCTGCTGCCGTTGCTGCTCAACGACTTCAAGGCAGACCGCCCGGCGGCAGTGGCGTTCGACTCCAACGCGATCTGGGGCCGGATGGCCGCGGCAACCCTTGGCCTGCCAACGATCTCGTTGATGACGACCATCCTTCTCAGCGGCAAGGCCATGTCCAGTATGAAGGCCAGGGAATGGCTGCACTTCCTGGGCGAGGCCATCCCCGGCGTGCCCGCCGCGCGGCGGGCGAAGCGTCGTGTGGTGCGGGCGTTCGGCAAAGAGGCCTACCCGCCCGCGCCTGGCCTGCCGATGCGCGGCGAC
>CBIMJO010001069.1:0-4242 GCA_966244135.1 uncultured Actinocrispum sp.
GGCGACATGCCGATGATCCGGTTGACTAACGAGTTCGTCGAGCTGGTCGTGTTCCGGATCAGGTTGCCCGGATTCACGTTCACCGCCGCGTTCGCGTTCACCCGCAGCGCGGGCGGCGGCGCCGGGCGCTGCGGCATCGGCGGTGTGACGGTGTACCCGGCCGGCTGCACCGGAAGGTTAACGGTGATCACCGAAGGCGGTGCCGGCGGAACCGGCTGCTCCGGAATGCCCTCGACCGGCGCCGGTACTTTGGCGGTCTCGCCCGCCAGCACCGGTTGCGGCTGCGGGACGATGATCTGCCCACCCGCCTCGGGTGCGTCGCTGCCGGAAGTGCTCAGCACCGCGACGCTCGCTCCGAGGGTGACCCCAGCGGATATGGCCACAACGGTCCAGTTGACCTTGCCCACCACAAACTCCTCCCCACCTGCCTGGCCTCCGAAACGGTTCGTACCGCCGGGTCAGATCGGGGTCAACGAGGCATGCGCGGTGAGCATGAGCCTCCACAATGGATTACCGTGGAGACCATTCCAGCTTGCGCCACGCCTCCCGGCGGCGGCGTTGCTCGGCCGGGTCGGCGACCGGCGCCGCGGCCAGAAGTCGTTGTGTATAAGGGTGAATCGGTTCCGCCAGGACGGATTTGGTCGGCCCCTGCTCCACGACGTGGCCGCGGTGCATGACCGCGACGCGGCTCGCGAGCTGTTCTATAACAGCGAGATCGTGACTGATGAACAGGCACGCGAAGCCGTGTTCGTCTTGCAACGAACGGAACAAATCCAGGATCCGCGCCTGTACAGACACGTCCAAGGCGCTCGTCGGTTCGTCGGCAACGAGCAGGTCAGGGCCCAGGGCGAGGGCCCGGGCGATGCACACGCGCTGCCGCTGGCCGCCGGAAAGCTCGTGCGGGTAACGATTCCGCAAAGATGGGTCCAGGTTCACGGAGGTGAACAGCGAAGCCACTCGATCGTCCACATCAGACGCCGGCAGCGCCTTGTGCAGGCGGATCGGTTCGGCGACGCTGTCACCGGCCGTCGCACGTGGATTCAGTGAGGACAGTGGATCCTGGAACACCACGCCGATCCTGCGCCGCAACGCCTTCGCGGCCCGGCCGCGCACTGTGGCGATGTCCGTCCCGGCGATGTGGACGGACCCCCAGCTCGGCGTGATCAGGCCGGTGACCGCGCCGGCCACGGTGCTCTTGCCGGATCCCGACTCGCCGACCAGGCCGAGCACCTCGCCGGGCTCGATGTGAACGCTCACATGGGAAGCGGCGCGGACCGCGATGGACCGGAACCGTCCGCCGTAGACGACGCACAGATCGTCGACGGTCAGAATCGGTGACACGAAAGGAACGTCCGGCACCGAACCGGTCGCCGGGTGCTCGGCGGCCGCCAGATGGTTCTCGCGCACCACGAGATCGGACGTCAGCGCCCGCTCAAGTCCTTCGGTGGCCGACGAACCAAGCGAGATGACCGAGCCGAGCAGTTGCCGGGTGTACCGTTCCCGCGGCCGGGCGAAGATCTCGGTGACCGTGCCCTGCTCGACCACCTGACCGTCGTACATCACCACCACCCGGTCGGCGATGTCGGCCACCACGCCCATGTCGTGGGTGATCAACAGGATCGCGGTGTCCAGCCTGGACCGCAGATCCCGCAACAGCTCCAGGATCTCCGCCTGGACGGTGACATCCAGCGCCGTGGTCGGCTCGTCGGCGACCAGCAGCTTGGGGTCGTTGGCCACCGCCATGGCGATCACGATCCGCTGCAGCTGGCCGCCGGACAGCTCGTGCGGGTAAGCCCGGAACCGTTGCTCCGGCGAGGGAAGCCCCACCAGGTCCAGCAGTTCGATGGCGCGCTTGCGAGCGTCCGAAGAGGACAGATCCTGGTGCACGCGCAACGCCTCGACGAGCTGGTCGCCGACGGTGAACACCGGGTTCAGCGCGCTCATCGGTTCCTGGAACACCATCGCGATGTCGTTGCCGCGCACCGCCCGCAGCTCCTCAGGCGTCATCCGGTAGAGATCGCGGCCGTCGAGCAGCGCCTGCCCGGTGACGGTCGCCGTCCCGGGAAGCAGGCCCAGCAGGGACATCGCGGTCACGGTCTTGCCGGACCCCGATTCACCCACCACGGCAACGACCTCACCCGGTGAGATCGAGTAGCTCACCGACCGCACGGCCTCGACAGTGCCGCCGAACGTCACCGAAACGTCCTGCAGGGCAAGGAGAACAGCCTCGCCAGCCGGATCTGCCAGCGACCCGGCTGGCGAGGCGGCACTCACTGGATGACACCCCACTGGCGGTAGTCCACATAGGCCGGGAACTTGCCGATGACGAAGTTGCCCAGCTTCGAGCCGTGCAGGAAGGAGTTCCGCGTGTAGATCAACGGGACCACGACCGAGTCGCCCATCAGCTTCTTGTCCAGCTCGACCCACTTCTTCGCCGCGTCGGCCGGGTCGACCGTCGCCTGCGCGTCCACGATCCCTTGGTCCACAGCGGGATCCTTGAGCCTGGACTCGTTGTAGCCACCGCCACCGGCCTCAGTGGACTGGAACAGCGGCTGGATGTTCGCGTTGGCCGACGGGATGTCCGGCTGCCACGAGGTCAGCGACAGGTCGTAGTCGGGGTTGTCCTTGGTGTCGACCTCTTGGGTGTAGGCGTCGGTGTCCAGGGTCTTGATGGTCACCTTGATGCCCGCCCTGGCCAGCCCGGCCTGGATCGCCGCGGCCTTCTCCGGGTAGCTGTTCTCGTTGTGGGTCACCAGAACCAGGCCGTCCAGCCCGTTCGGCAGGCCCGCCTGGGCCAGCAGCTGCTTGGCCTTCTCCGGGTCGCCCGCGGGCGGCGCCGGGTAGAGGTCGAACTTCTCCCGGCCCTTGATGCCCGGCGTGATCAGCGTGGTGGCCACCTCACCGGCCAGGTCCGGGTTGCCCGCGCTGGCCACCTGGTAGGCCGCCTTGTCCACGGCGTACTGGAAAGCCTTGCGCACGTTGGGATCCGCGAGCTTGCCGCGGTTGACGTTGATCGCGAGGTACGCCAGCGCACCGGACTCCGAGGTGACCAGCCGGGACTTGGCCGACGGGTTGCCGGTGATCTGGACCAGCTGCGCGGGCGCGACGAACGGGGCGCCGAACGCGGTCTGGTCGTTGCCGGTGTCGTCGATCAGCCGCTTGGCGATCACCGCGGTCTGCTGGCCGAGCTGGAACTCGATCTTGTCCGGGTAGCCCTTGCGGGTGGTGTCCTCGGTGGCGCTCCAGTTCGGGTTGCGCACCAGCGTCGCGCCCTTGCCGCGCTCGTAGCTCTGCACGTTGTACGGGCCCGAGGTGACCGGGTGGTTGCCGTAGTCGGCCTCCGCACCCTTGCCCTTGGGCACCGGCGCGAACGCGGGAGTGCTTGCCACCCAGTTGAAGTCACCGTACGGGCGGGCCAGGTGGAAGATGATCGTCTTGTCGTCGGGGGTCTCGATCGTGTCGAGCTCCTTGCCGCCGTCGAACGGTCCCTTGTACGCCAGGCCCGGCGAGAGCAGGTCCTTGTGGTAGGTCAGGCCACCGGAGAACGCCGGCGCGAACGACCTTTCCAGCCCCCACTTGACGTCCGCCGACTTGATCGGCGTGCCGTCGCCGAACTTCAGGCCGTCCTTGAGGGTGAACGTCCAGGTCTTGCCTCCGTCGCTGGCCTTGCCGGTGTCGGTGGCCAGGTCCGGCACGATCTCGGTGTCCTTGCCCTGCGCGACGTTCCACGACGTCAGCCGGCGGTGGATCAAGCTCAGCGCGGTGATCACCAGGTTGCTGCTCTTGGCCGGGTCGAACTGCTGGCTCGGCGAGTCGGTCAGGATGTAGAGCGTGCCACCGGCTTTGACGGTGCCGCCGCCGTTCGCCGTTCCCCCGGACGGAGTGTCGTTGGCGCCACAGGCCGTGAGCAGCGTCGCGGTGACGGCGACTCCGGCGATCAAGCGTTTCACTTGTCTCCCCTTCATGTCAGGCGCGCCCGCGGGTCGAGCGCGCCGTAGAACAAGTCGACGACGAAGTTCATGAACGTCACGATCAACGCGGAGAACAGCGTCACGCCGAGCATCACCGGCAGGTTCATCCCGGCGATCGCGTCGACCAGCAGCTTGCCCACCCCGGCCATACCGAAGATCCGTTCGGTGATGACGTCACTGAAATCGTCGTCGACCAGGGACTCGATCGCCAGCGCCAGCAGCACATAGCCGGAGTTGCAGTAATGGAAGCCGCTGCCTGGCTTTGCCTTCA
>CBIMJO010001070.1:0-4236 GCA_966244135.1 uncultured Actinocrispum sp.
GAAGTCGAACCGGTCGTGGCCGGTACCGGAGGTCAGCTCGGCCGCGTGACGCCGGGTGAGCGGGAACAGGTCGGCGGGCAGGGCGGTGAACCGGTCGACAAGTTCCTCGCGGCTGAGCACCCAGTCGTGGTCGGGGTTTTGTTGCCGTTGCTGGACGAGTGAGCGCTCCAGGGCATAGGCGCTGACGTAGAGGGTGAGCGCGTCGCGGGCCCATGCGGCTGTCTGCGGCTCGATGCCGCCGGCGAGCAGGATCGCCAGGATGCCCTCGCCGACCCGCAGTGTTTCCAGGTGAGTGGGGACCATGGCCAGCGCGGCGCGGGCGACGCCGGGGTAGCTCAGGTATAAGTCGCGGATCTGCGCGTACACGTCGAGGAGCTGCTGCCGCCAGGTGGCCGGGTCGGGCTCGGGCGGCCGGATCTCGGTGAACAGCCGCGCCACCAGCAGGTCGTCGAGGTCGTTCTTGTTCAGGATGTGCGCGTACAGCGAGGACGGGCCGGTACCGAGCAGGGCGGCCACCCGGCGGATCGTCAGCGCGTCGTAGCCCTCGGTGGCGATGACCTGCAGCGCCGCGTCGGCGATCCGGGCGGCGGTGATGGGCGCCTTGCGCGGCGCGGACGGCACGGAATCCGGGTGCGGCTGGGCGTGGCGGGCCGCGCGGTCGATCGGCATACCGGTCACTATAGCTTGACACGAACTTAGTTCGTCTTCTAGAACTAAGTTCGTGAGTACCGAACTTAGTTCGTCAAGGTCGGCGCGGACCGGCTCCCTTCCCCTCAACCAGGCCTGGCTGGTCCTGGTGGTCGTGGTCATCGCCGAGCTGATGGACCTCATCGACACCAGCGTCGCCAACCTCGCCGGCCCCTCGATCCGAGCCGACCTCGGCGGCGGCCCGATGACCGTGCAATGGGTGCTGTCGGCCTACACCGCGGCATTCGCGCTCGGCCTGATCACCTCCGGCAGGCTCGGTGACCTGATCGGCCGCCGGCGGCTGTTCCTGCTGGGCATGGCCGGGTTCACCCTCGCGTCGCTGGCCTGCGGCCTCGCACCCGGCGCCGGGTTCCTGATCGCCGCCCGGGTGTTCCAGGGCCTGTTCGGATCGGTGATGATCCCGCAGGGCATGGCCCTGGTGAAGATCGTCTTCCCGCCCGAGCACCTGCGCAAGGCGCTGATGCCGATGGGCCCGATCATGGGGCTGGCCACCGTGGCCGGCCCGATCCTCGCCGGGTGGCTGCTGCACCTGAACCTGTTCGGCAGCGAGTGGCGCTCGATCTTCCTGATCAACATCCCGTTCGGCGTCCTCGCCGCCGCACTCGGCTGGCTGGTCATGCCGCGGCACGGCGGCGAGGACCGCAGCACACGCCTCGACCTGCGCGGCGTGGCGCTGCTGACCGCCGGTTCGGCGCTGTTGATCGTGCCGCTCATCCAGGGCCGCGATCTGGGCTGGCCCACGTGGACCTACGCGATGATCGCGGCCGGGCTGGTGGCCTTCTGCCTGTTCGCCGGGTCCGAACGCCGCAGCAGGCACCCGGTCATCACCCCGTCGCTGTTCGGCAAGCGCGGTTTCGTCGTCGGCCTGCTGATCGTCGGCGGGTTCTACGCCTCGCTCAGCGCGTTCGTCCTGGTCGTCAACCTGTTGCTGCAGTCGGGTCTGGGCTGGACGCCGCTGCAAGCAGGCATCGCACTGATCCCGTGGGCCGTCGGCACCGCAGCCGCCACCCTGGTCTCGGGCGCGGTGCTGGCCGAGAAACTCGGCCGCGCCGGTCTGCAGCTCGGACTGTCGATCGCCGTCGTCGGTCTGCTCGCGCTGTGGTGGTCCATCGCGCACTTCGGCGACGCGATCACCGTGTGGACGCTGGCTCCCGCGCTGTTCGTGACCGGCGCCGGTGCCGGGCTGCTGTTCATCCCGCTGTTCGACTTCATCCTCGGCGATGCCACCACCGAGGAGGTCGGCACCGGCGCGGGCGTGCTCAACGCCGCCCAGCAGTTCGCCGGCGCCATCGGCGTGGCCGCGCTCGGCACGGTGTTCTTCGCCCGCGTCGGAACGCCGTCCGCACCGTCCTATGTGGCTGCCGCCGAGCTGGTGTTCGGCATTTGCGCCGGTATCTTCGTGCTGGCACTACTGTTGGTCAGGCTCCTGCCGAAGCATTCGCAGCAAGCCTCTCACTAGCCCGAGTTCGTGTACGTCTGCCGCCGGCCCCGGCTCAGCTAGTCGCTTGCGGCGTCGATCATGGCGCCGATGTCGAAGGGTTCCGCGTCGGCCCAGGCGCGGACGTCGACCGCCAGGTTCATCCGGCAGGTCTCCACGATGATCTTCCGCATGTGCGGCGCGTCCATGTGCGCCGCGACCGCCTCCGCCGACGTGTAAATCTCCAGCGAATAAAGAACCCGCGGGTCGGAGAAGTCGATACTGATCCGGTAATCGACGACACCGGGCTCACCCAGGATCTCACTGCGAACATCCGCGAGTAATTCGGCCAGACGGTCCCTGTCGCCGGAATGCCGAGCAGTGGTAATCGCACTGACGATGATCATCGCACTCCTCGGGAGAACATGGTTCGAGGCGCCCACTCAAGCACAGCAACAGGCCCTGATCGTGGCAACAATTCGCAGGTCCACGACACCTTGCCAGGATCGGGCAGGACACCGGCAGTTTTGGGCACGCCCTCGCTTTCCACGGCCTGGTTGAATATCCGCATCGCCGACTTCGACCGCGGTATCACCCGCGTGGATTCGCTGCGCGCGAGGAGAGGAACGACATGACCGGGAATACTCGCAGCGATATTTCGCTTCGCGTCAACAATGTGACGCGAAAGCTGACCGTCGACAACCGGACCACGTTGCTGGACGCGCTCCGGGAAGGTCTCGACCAGACCGGCACCAAGAAGGGCTGTGACCTGGGCCAGTGCGGTGCCTGCACGGTGCTGCTCAACGGCAGACGCGTGGTGTCCTGCCTGACGCTGGCCGTCGCCGCCGACGGGGCCGACGTGACCACCGTCGAAGGCTTGTCCCGCAACGGGGAGCTGCGCCCGATCCAGGAGGCCTTCGTGCGGCTGGACGGTTTCCAGTGCGGTTACTGCACTTCCGGCCAGCTCTGCTCGGCGGTGGGAATGCTGGCCGAGCACAAGGCGGGCTGGCCCAGCGCCGTCACCGGCGATGTCTCCCCCGACTGCCCGCCCCATCTCGACGAGCAGGAGGTCCGTGAGCGGATGAGCGGAAACCTGTGCCGCTGCGGCGCATACCCGTCGATCGTGCGCGCGGTGATCGAAACCGCCCGAAAGGAGGCCTCGCAGTGAAGGAGTTCGGCTACCAGCGTTCGGCACAGGTCCGGGACGCGCTCACCCAGGTCGCGAACACCCCTGGGGCGAAGTTCCTCGGCGGCGGCACGAACCTCGTCGACCTGATGAAGAACGAGATCGAGACGCCCACCACGGTCGTGGACGTGCGGCACCTGCCGCTGAACGGGATCCGGTCCACCGCGGACGGCAAGCTCGTCATCGGCGCGACCACGAGCAACAGTGACGCCGCGGCCCATCCCGATGTGCGGCGGCGGTATCCGGCGGTGACCCAGGCGATCCTGGCCGGTGCGTCCGGGCAGTTGCGCAACATGGCCACGATCGGCGGAAACCTGTTGCAGCGCACCAGGTGCGCCTACTTCACCGACACCTTGCAGCCGTGCAACAAACGGGTGCCCGGCAGCGGCTGCCCGGCGATCACCGGCGTGCACCACAACCACGCCATCCTCGACTGGACCGACCACTGCGCCGCGACCAACCCGGGCGACATGGGCGTGGCCCTGACCGCTTTCGACGCGGTGGTGCGGTTCCAGACGCTCAACGGCTCAGGCGAGATCCCGTTGACGGACTTCTACCGCCCGGTCGGGACCACCCCGCACCTGGAGACGAACCTGCCACCGGGCGCGTTGATCACCGAGATCGCCTTGCCCCGGCTGGACGTGGCGACGCGGTCGCGCTACCGGAAGGTCCGCGAACGCGCGTCCTACGCCTTCGCGACGGTGTCCATCGCCGCGGCCCTGACCGTCCACAAGCGACGGGTCCAGGACGTGCGGATCGCACTCGGCGGGGTCGCGGCCCGGCGGCGGCGGACCGCCTGAGCCGCATCGGTTAGGCATGCCGAGGGTCGCGCTCCGCGCGGCCCTCGGCACGCGCCGCTCAGGGCACCGGCGCGCCGCCGCGCAGCACGTCCCCCTCCACGGGGAGCGCGCGGCGGGGCGCGCCG
>CBIMJO010001071.1:0-4236 GCA_966244135.1 uncultured Actinocrispum sp.
GGCACGCGTAGGCGGCGCAGCACCTTGCCGCTGTCGCTGGCCGGGTCGGTGGCCTCCGCGTCGGCGAGCCACAGCCAGCGCGCCGGACCGCCCGGCGGCTTGGCGGTTCCACCTGCGACGACGGTGAGATGCGTGCGGAACACCGGCTCGCTGACCAGCTCGTCGTTCTGGGTCGCCAGGTCCGGTCCCAGGGCGACATCCGCGAACCTGTTGGCCAGCAACACCGGCATCTCGCCGGTGGCCGCTCCGCCGGCGGTCGCGTCGATCCGGCGGCCGGGCCGCTCGGTGAACGCGGTGATCAGCGGGGTGGTGACGAACTCGAGGACGGTGCTGGACGCGACGATCCGCAGCTGGTCCGGGATGCCCTTGCCGGCCCGCACGGCGTGCTCGGCGTCGGCGCCCAGCGCGACCATCTGCGACGCCACCGGCAGCAGGCGGCTGCCCGCGGCGGTCAGGCGCATCGCCGGTCCGGCCCGCTCGACCAGCGAATCACCCAGTTGCTGGCGCAGCGCGGCCAGCGCCTGGGACACCGCGGGCTCGCTCACACCCAGCGCCGAGGCGGCCGCCTTGACCGATCCCAGCCTCGCCACCAGCACGAACGCACTCAGCTGCGTGAGCGTCATACCGACATTGTTCTCCTCGCGGGCTCGTGGTCCAGAGCCCTTAAGCGTTTACTTATCACCGCGTTGCCGACGTCCAGGTGCTCATCGGAGACTTCAGGCCCAGGAGGACCCATGCAAGTTCCGGCCCCGTTCCAGTACCAGAAGGCGGCCAGTGTGGAGCACGCGCTGACGCTGCTGGCCCAGTATGGGACCGATTCCATGGTCCTCGCCGGCGGGCACAGCCTGCTGCCGATGATGAAGCTGCGGCTCGCCCACCCGGAGGCCCTGGTCGACATCAACGGCCTGACCGAGCTGTCGCGGATCAGGCTGGACGGGACACTGCGGATCGGCGCCCTGGTCCGGCACGCCGAACTGCTGTCCTCGGACCTGGCCGGCTCGCTGCTGCCGATCCTGCATGACGCCGAACGGGTGATCGCCGATCCGATCGTCCGGAACCGTGGGACTGTTGGGGGTTCGCTGTGCCAGGCGGACCCTTCCGAGGATCTGTCCGCCGTGTTCGCGGCTCTGCGCGCCGACCTGGTCGCATGTGGACCTTCCGGGACCCGGACCATCCCGGCGCGTTCGTTCTTCACCGGGCCGTACCAGACCGCTCTGGAGCACGGCGAGCTGCTGACCGAGATTCAGGTGCCGGTGGGGTCATTGAGCGCGTACGTGAAGGTGGACAGGCGGGCCGGGGACTGGGCGGTGGGCGCCGCCGGGGCGGTTCTGTCTCTTGTGGACGATGTGGTCGCCGAGGCCGGCCTGGGGCTGACCGCTTTGGGGGCTTCACGGTTCGTCGCCGCCGAGGCTGAGGACTTCCTGCGAGGCGGGGTTGCTTCCGACGAACGGTTCGTGGAGGCGGGCCGGATCGCGGCGGCGCACTGTTCTCCCACCGCGGACCAGCGGGGACCGGTTGCGTACAAACGGCATCTGGCCGGGGAGCTGACCACGCGGGCGCTCCGGCTGGCCGCGAGCCGGGCGGCCTGACATGCAGATCACGGTGGTTGTCAACGGTCGCGAGTACGTGCGCGATGTCGAGCCGCGGCTGCTGCTGGTGCACTTCCTGCGCGACCACTTGGGGCTGACGGGGACGCATTGGGGTTGTGACACCTCGAACTGCGGCGTATGCGTGGTGCATCTTGAAGGTGTGCCGGTGAAGTCGTGCACCGTCCTGGCCGTGATGGCCGATGGGCAGGATGTTCGGACGGTCGAGGGGCTGGCCGCGGGGCCGGAGCTGGACCCCGTGCAGCAGGGGTTCATCGCGTGCCACGGGCTGCAGTGCGGGTTCTGCACTTCCGGCATGATGATGACGGCGCGGTGGTTGCTGGACACCGTTCCCGATCCGTCCGATGAGGACATCCGGGAGGCGCTGTCCGGTCAGTTGTGCCGGTGCACCGGGTACGAGAACATCGTGCGCTCGATCCGGCACGCGGCGGCGTTGGAGGCGGGATCATGACCGCCAACGGCGTGCCGATGGGGTTCGGGCGGATGAACCGCAAGGAGGACCCGCGGTTTGTCCGTGGCCGTGGGACCTATGTGGACGATGTCCGGCTGCCCGGGATGCTTTACGGGGCCGTGTTGCGGAGCCCGTTGGCTCATGCACGGATCTTGTCCATCGACACCACCGCGGCAGCCGCTCATCCCAAAGTGCACGCGGTCCTGACCGGCGCCGATCTCGACTCGCGCTCGTTGGCTTGGATGCCAACACTTTCCTATGACACCCAGGCCGTGCTGGCTACCGACAAGGTCCGGTTCCAGGGCCAGGAGGTGGCTTTCGTCGTCGCCGAGGACCACTACGCGGCTCGGGACGCTCTGGCGCTGATCGATGTCGAGTATGAGCCGTTGCCTGCGGTCATTGATGCTCTAACAGCGTTAGAGAGCCCTTCGATCCGGGATGACCTGCCCGACAGGAAGGACAACCGCGTCTTCGACTGGGAGGCGGGTGACCAGGCCGCCACGGACGCGGTGTTCGCCTCGGCGGATGTTGTCGTGGCTCAGGATGTTCTCTATCCGCGGGTGCATCCGGCGCCATTGGAGACGTGCGGGATCGTGGCCGACCTGGATCCCGTGTCCGGCAAGCTCACCGTGTGGTCGACTTCTCAGGCTCCACATGCGCACCGGACTTTGCTGGCCACGATCCTGCGGATGCCGGAGCACCTGATCCGCGTGATCTCACCGGACATCGGTGGCGGGTTCGGGGACAAGGTGCCCATCTATCCGGCCTACATCTGCGCTGTTGCCGGGACGATGGTCACTGGGCGGCCGGTGAAGTGGGTCGAGGATCGCTCCGAGAACCTGATGACGAGCGCTTTCGCCCGCGACTACCACATGCACGGCGAGATCGCGTCCACTCAGGACGGAAAGATCCTGGGCCTGCGGGTAAAAGTGCTCGCCGATCATGGGGCGTTCAACTGCACCGCCCAGCCGACCAACTACCCCGCTGGGTTCTTCCACATCGTCACTGGTTCCTACGACCTGACCGCTGCTCACTGCTCGGTCACTGGCGTTTTCACGAACAAGGCTCCGGGCGGGGTCGCTTACTCGTGTTCGTTCCGGGTGGCCGAGGCGTCCTATTTGGTCGAACGCCTGGTGGACCTGCTGGCGTTGGAGCTGTCGCGGGATCCGGCGGCGCTGCGGTTCCAGAACCTGGTGAAGCCGCAGCAGTTCCCCTATGTGTGCCCAACAGGATGGGAGTACGACTCAGGCGACTATCCAGCCGCCTTGCAGTTGGCGCTCGATACCGCGGACTACCCGGCTTTGCGGGCGGAGCAGGCCGCGCGGCGGGAACGCGGCGAGTACATGGGAATCGGGTTGAGCTGCTTCACCGAGGCCGTGGGCGCGGGCCCGCGCAAGCACATGGACATCCTGGGACTGGGCATGGCCGATGGGGCCGAGCTTCGCGTCCATCCCACCGGGTCGGCGGTGTTGCGGATCTCCGTGCAGACCCAAGGACAGGGACACGAGACCACCTTCGCGCAGATCGTCGCGCACGAGCTGGGGATCAGTCCGCACGAGGTCGAGGTCGTCCACGGCGACACGGACTCGACGCCGTTCGGCCTGGGGACCTACGGCTCTCGCTCGACTCCGGTGTCTGGGGCGGCGGCTGCTGTTGCGGCCCAGCGGGTCCGGGAACGGGCCAAATTGGTCGCTTCGGCCATGCTCGAGGTCAGCCCCGATGACCTGGAGTGGGAACGGGGACGGTGGTTCGTTCGCGGTGCACCCACCATCGGTCGGACCATCCGCGAGATCGCCATGGCCGCGCACTCCACTGTGGACCTTCCGGATGGCGTGGAGGGACATCTCGACGCCACCTGCGTCTACAACCCGCCGAACCTGACGTTCCCGTACGGCGCCTACCTGTGCGTGGTGGACGTGGACCCCGGCACCGGCCAGGTGTCTGTGCGGCGGTTCATCGCCGTGGACGACTGCGGGGTTCGGATCAACCCGACCATTGTGGAGGGCCAGATCCACGGCGGGCTCGCCGACGGGATCGGCATGGCGCTGATGGAGTTGATGGCATTCGACCGGTCCGGCAACCACCTCGGCGGGTCCTTCATGGACTACCTGCTGCCCACCGCGATGGACTGCCCGCCCTGGGAACTCGCGTCGATGGTCACCCCCTCACCCCACCACC
>CBIMJO010001072.1:0-4229 GCA_966244135.1 uncultured Actinocrispum sp.
CTGCTGAGTTCCCCGGGCTACCAGCCGTTGTACCCGGCCGACGATGTTCCCTTCGACGCCAGTGTGGTGGGCGTCGAGTTCGTCGTGCACCCGGATCCGCCCACGGTCGCGACGTCGCCGCGGCTGGTGCGGTTACTGCCGGACGTCACTTTTCCTTATCCCCCAGGGGCTCGCGTCATCCACGGGGTCGTGCGCGACGCGAACACCCAGGCGCCGATCGTGAACGCACTCGTCAGCGCGGCCGGTCAGGTCGACCAGGTGCAGTGGGGGGAACGCACGCTTTCCGGTGCCGCGGGCGCGTTCCGGCTGTCGTTGCGCTGGCCTGCCGACGGCGACACGGTCGCGGTGAGCGCCACCGACCGGCCCGGCCGCGGCGGGTCGGTCTCCGTGCGCCTGCCCCAGGACGTGGGCGCCAGTCAGGTCATCGAGATCAGCTAGCAGTCTCATCGAGGAAGCGAGGAGCCATGCCCGAGTATCTGAGCCCCGGGGTGTACGTCGAGGAGGTCGACGCGGGGCCACGGCCGATCGCGGGGGTGAGCACCAGTACGGCGGGCATGGCCGGGGTCACCGTGCGCGGGCCGGACACCGGAAAACCCCGTCTGGTCACCAACTTCCTGGAGTTCCAGCGGACGTTCGGCGGGTTCGTGCCCACCCCGGAACCGTCCGTGCGGGACGCCTGGGCCAACAACCCCGGCGAGGGCGGCCGGTGGTGGCTGTTCCCGTTGGCGGTCAAGGGATTCTTCGACAACGGCGGCCAGCGGCTGTACGTCAAGCGCGTGGTCGGCAAGGATGCCGTTGCCGCCAAGGGAACTCTGGGCCGGGGCCTGACCGCCTCGATCGTCGCCGACGCGGCCACGGGCGCCGATTCGCTGCAGCTGAGCCATTTGATCGGGTTCGCGGGCGACGACCAGGTCGCCATCATCCGTGGCGACGACAGGCAGCCCATTCACACCGCTCGCATTGCCGCATATGACGTGACCTCGCGGCGGATCACCCTGGACGCGCCGCTGCACGCTGAAGTTCGCGCCGCGCGAGGGGACTTCGTTCAGGTCGGTGAGCGTTCGGACACACCTTCCCTCGAGTTCAGCGCGGTCAACCCGGGTGCGTGGGGTTCGGATGTTCAGGTCCGGATCCAGCCCATGGTCGGCGCTTCGCTGCCGGTGCTGCCGGATCCCCGTGAGGGCGCGCTGTTCGTGACCCAGCTGACCGCGGATGCCACCGCTGACAGCACAACCGTCGAGGTCGCCGAGGTGACCGGGCTGCCACCGTCGCCCGCACCGGACAAGATGTGGGTGCAGATCGGCCGCGGCGTTTTCCAGGTCACCGCCGGTACTCCGGCAGACGGCAAGGTGACGTTGACTTTCGCTGCCGGTGTGACGCATCCGGCCTGGGAGACTGGGCTGACGGTGCGGCGCGTTCGGAGCGCTTCGCCTTCCGGTCCACAAAGGACTCTTCGGGTCGGTGGGGCAAGCCGCCTGTACACCGGCGCTGTGGTCCAGTTGGACCATGGTCATCGCCTGACCGTGCACCGGGTCGTTTCTGTCGACCTGGATGTGGTGACGTTCGACGTCGATGTTCCGGAGGATGTGCTGGAGTCCGACCGGTTGTATCTGGTCGAGGCCCAGGTGAACACACGGTTCGAGGCCGTCACCGAGACCTTCAGCAACCTCCGGCTGACCGGCGATGGGCCGTCGTCGCTGGCGGGTGTACTGGCGGGTCAATCGCAGCTGGTGCGGGCGCGTGGGCTGGCCGGGCTTTCTGATGATCCCACCAAGTTCCCGACTCCGGCGGTCGGCTCGTGGCTCACCTTGGCCAATGGGGACGACTCGTTCGGGTCGCTTTCCGTCGGTGACTTCGTGGGTGAGGACGGCGGGAGCGGGCAGCGCACCGGAATCGTCGCGCTGGAGGACATCGACGAGATCTCGATCTGCGCGGTGCCGGGAATGTGGTCCGGGACGGTCCTGTCGGCGCTGATCACGCACTGCGAGACGCTGAAGGACCGGTTCGCGATTCTGGACCCGAAGGACGGTCTGGACGTCGAGGGCATCCAGACGTTCCGGGAACCCTTTGACACCAAGTACGCCGCCTTGTACTACCCGTGGCTGGTGACGCGGGATCCTTCGGTGAACGCGGATGTCGAGGTGCCGCCGTCCGGGCACATGGCCGGGATCTATGCGCGGACCGATGTCGAGCGGGGTGTCCACAAAGCACCGGCGAACGTGGTGATCCGCGGCATCCGGCTGACCGACGGGATCGCGCAGGACGTCACCAAACGTCACCAGGACCTGTTGAACCCCAAGGGAATCAACGCTCTACGGTTCTTCCCCGGGCTGGGGCACCGGGTGTGGGGCGCGCGGACGCTGTCGTCGGACAGCTCGTGGAAGTACATCAACGTCCGGCGGCTGTTCCTGTTCCTGGAGGAGTCGATCGACGAGGGCACGCAGTGGGCGGTGTTCGAGCCGAACGACGAGTCGCTGTGGGCGTTGGTGCGCCAGACCGTGACGAACTTCCTGACCACCGTGTGGCGCGGCGGGGCGCTGGCGGGCACGACCGCCGAGGAGGCGTTCTTCGTTGCCTGTGACCGCACCACGATGACCGAGGACGACCTGGCCAACGGGCGGCTGATCTGCGTGATCGGTGTCGCGCCGGTGTTCCCGGCCGAGTTCGTGATCTTCCGGATCCAGCAGAAGACCCGCGAGACCCAGCTCGCCTGAGTGTGTGAGGAGAGGCAGCGATGCCACCCGTGTTCCGGGAAGATCCCTATGCTTCCTACAACTTCCAGGTCATCGTGACCAATGTCAGCAACGATCCGGTCGCCGTCAAGGGCGCGTTCACCGAGGCCAGCGGCCTGGAGCTGGAGATTCCGCCGATCGAGTACCGCACCGGCGCGGAGGACGTCACGGTCCGCAAGATCCCCGGCCTGAAGAAGTTCACCAACATCACGTTGAAACGGGGCATCACCGGCGATGTCGCGTTCTGGAGCTGGATCGTCGAGGCCCTGAACGGCAAGGTCCGGCGCACCGCGGGCTCCATCGTCCTGCTGGACGAGAACCGCCAGGAGGCCATGCGGTGGAACTTCGACCGCGGCTGGCCCACCAAGTACACCGGGCCGACCCTCGCGGCGACGAAGAACGAGATCGCCATGGAGACCCTCGTCCTCGCGGTAGAGAAGCTGGAAATCGACATTTCATGACCACCTCCCTGCCAGGCGTCCGCCTCACGGTCAGTCCGCCGGCTCCGGTCGCCGAGCCGCTGCGGACCGACGTGGCTGTCTTCCTGGGCCGGACGCACCGGGGCCCGGTGGGCGAGCCGGTGCGGGTCTCGAGCTGGAACGACTTCCTGGCCGCCTTCGGCCCGCCCCGGGGCTCGGCCACTTCGGATGCCGTGCACGGTTTCTTCGAGAACGGCGGCCGCACAGCCTGGATCCTCCGCGTGGCCGGCCAGGCCATTGCGGCCTCGGCCACCTGGATCCCCGGCCCCCGCTTCCCTCACACGGCATACACCGTGACGGCGGCCAGCCCCGGCAGCTGGGCCAACGGAACCCGGGTGACGATCCGCTACCAGGCAAGCTCCCAAGCCGGCCCGCCCGCAGTGACGGTGAGAACCTCAGTCCCCGGCGAACCAGTGGAAACCTTCGCCGCGATCCCACCGGCCGAACTGGCGGACCGCCTGGCAACCTCCCGCCTCATCCACCTGGAGCCGTTGCCCGCCGCTTCCGGCTCGGCCGCACCCACAGGCCCGCCTTGGGGTCGGTCGTCCGGTGGCGCCCCGGTGCCAGGCGGTCCGCCGTGGGGAACCGCCTATCCGGCGCGCCCGGGCGACCCGCTGGCCGCGGCACGCCGCGACGAGGGTACGCGCCCCGGGGACCCCCCGATTTCCACGTTAGCAAGGGGCACCGACAGTTCTGGGCCGATCTCGATGGCGTGGGATCTGGTGCTGGGCGGGGGTTCGGAGACCGCGCCGGGGGAGGGGGAGTATCGGGAGGCGATCGCGCGGCAGGGGGATTTGCCGGAGCCGGCGTTGGTGGCGGTGCCGGATCTGGGGACGGATCTGGGAGGCGCGGCATACACGGACACGGTGCTGGAGTTGCTGCGGACGGTGCAGCCGCTGCTGGACCGGCTCGTGGTGCTGGACGTGCCGCCGCAAATGACGTCGGTGGACGACATCGTGGCATGGGCAGCGGCCTTCAAGGACCAAGGCAATGCGGCGGCGGTCTACTTCCCCGAGAC
>CBIMJO010001073.1:0-4224 GCA_966244135.1 uncultured Actinocrispum sp.
CGTGCTGCTGCAGGTCCTCGACGACGGCCGGCTGACCGACGGCCAGGGCCGGACCGTGGACTTCCGCAACACCATCCTGGTGCTCACCTCGAACCTGGGCTCGCAGGCCATCGCGGACGCCACGCTGACCGAGCAGGAACGCAAGGACGCCGTGCTGTCGGTGGTGCAACGCCACTTCAAGCCGGAGTTCCTGAACCGCCTGGACGACGTCGTGGTCTTCCACCAGCTGGCCACCGAGGAGCTGACCACGATCGTGGACATCCAGGTGGACCGCCTGGGCCGCCGCCTGTCCCAGCGCCGGCTGACCCTCGACGTGACGCCCTCAGCCCGCGACTGGCTGGCGCTCAACGGGTTCGACCCCGTCTATGGCGCCCGGCCGCTGCGCCGCCTGGTCGCCTCGGCCATCGGCGACCAGCTCGCCAAGAAGCTGCTCGCGGGCGAAATCCGCGACGGCGACAAAGTGACCGTCGACGTCCTCGACGACAGCTCAGGCCTCCAAGTCTCAGCCTGACACCAGAACGACGGAGCCCGTGCCCCACGCACGGGCTCCGTTCTTTTTGGGGCGTGGCCGCCACTACGCCGCCGGGCGCTGTGGAAATACGTCCGGATGGGGGCTGGCGACGTTGCGCACATCTGTGGGCCGGACTGTCGGTGGGCTCGCTTAGGGTGGGGGCTTGTGCCCGTTGATCAGAATCTGAAGGCCGAGCTCGCGCGGCTGGTGACCGAGCTGGCGGTTGTGCACGGCAAGGTGACGTTGTCCTCCGGCAAGGAGGCGGACTACTACGTCGACCTGCGGCGTGCGACGTTGCACCACGCGGCGGCGCCGTTGATCGGGAAGCTGCTGCGGCAGCTCACCGAGGACTGGACCTATGTGGCCGCGGGCGGGCTGACCCTCGGCGCGGACCCGGTGGCGACCGCGATGATGCACGCCGCGGCGGCGCAGGGTGAGGTGCTCGACGCGTTCGTGGTGCGCAAGGCCGCCAAGGAGCACGGCATGCAGCGCCGCATCGAGGGCATCGAGGTGGCCGGCCAGCGCGTGCTCGCCGTCGAGGACACCACGACCACCGGGAAGAGCCCGTTGACCGCAGTCGAGGCGTTGCGGGAGGCCGGCGCTGAGGTCGTGGGCGTGGCCACCGTGGTGGACCGGGCCACCGGCGCCAAGGAGATCATCGAAGCCCAGGGCGTTCCCTACCGGAGCCTGCTCACCCTCGAGGACCTCGGCCTCACCCGCACCTGACCCGCGTGTCTCACGTTCGTCCGGCGCGTGTCTCACGTTGGTCCGGGATGTGTTCACTGACTGTTGGGCGGCGTTGGGAGTGCCCGGCGCCGCCCGGCAGTAAGGTGATGTTGTGGCTGGTTTCTTAACCGGTGTGGTCGTGGCGGTGCACTTCGCTGCGCTGGTCTACATCGGTTTGGGTGGCTTTCTGGCCTGGCGCTGGCCCAAGTCGATCTTCGTGCACATCTTCTTCGCGGCCTGGGGCGTGGCCATCAACACCGTGCCCGGACTGCTGTGTCCGCTGACAACTGCGGAGGACTACCTACGCGGCCAACGGGGACTGGGGCCACTGCCGGGTGGGTTCAACGAGTACTACATCTACGACCATCTCATCCCGCGTAGCCTGTTGCCGGTGGTAGCAGTGGTAGCAGTCGTGCTCCTGGTGGTGTCCTACGTGGGTGCGTTCGTGTTGTGGCGCCGTCGGCGCGCGCTGGTCACCCAGTGAACCCGACGGAGTGGGTGTTCGGCGAACCAGTGGGAGTCGGTCCTTGGGAAGGGCCGTGGCCGGACGATCCGAAGTACGACCCGGAGCTGCTGCGAGAGGGCGACCGGCGCAATGTGATGGACAAATACCGTTACTGGCGCCGGGATGCGGTGATCGAGGATCTCGATACCCGTAGGCACGATTTCCACGTGGCCATCGAGAATCTTCAGCACGACCACAACATCGGCACAGTGGTCCGCACAGCGAACGCGTTTCTGGCCAAAGCCGTGCACATCGTTGGCCGCCGGAGGTGGAATCGGCGGGGCGCGATGGTGACCGACCGTTATCAGCACGTCGAGCACCACGAGGATGTACACGATCTGGTGAAGCGCACCCAGGGGCTCACGCTCGTGGCGGTTGACAACACCCCGGGCGCGCAACGGCTGGAGACGGTGAAGCTGCCGCGCAACTGTGTGCTGCTGTTCGGCCAGGAAGGCCCTGGTCTCAGCGAGGAGGCCAAGCAGGCGGCGGAGATGGAGGTCTCGATCGCGCAGTTCGGATCGACGCGGTCCATCAACGCAGGCGTCGCAGCGGGCATCGTGATGCATGCATGGATCCGCGATCACGCGGATCTGTCCAGAGCCTGGTGACCTGATTACCCGAAGTGGGTGGACTGTCGCACTGGGGGGTACCTCGGAACCGATCCAGACCGCACCATGGCGGGTATGGCTCATGAGCTGGTAGCGCCCTCACGTCTGTGGGCGGCGCGCGCTGCGGTGTCGGAGCTGGGTGTCCAGGCCAGGCACCTGCGTCGGCTGTGGGCCAGACCTGGCACGCTGCTGGGGGTCGACGGCTGGCCCGCGACCCGCGGCGAGCGCTTGTACCGGCGGTTCAACTACTGGGCCCACGCTCATCTGATCGACTGCTTAGTGGACGCGCAGGAGCGCTACCCGAACCCGACCCGCCCGGCAACCATCCAACGAGTGATCCGAAGTGTCCGGGTTCGCAACGGCCGCAGGTGGACCAGCGACGACTACGGCGACGCAGCGTGGCTGGGCCTGGCTTTGCTGCGGGCACGGAATGTGGTTCCGGTCGACAACGCCATAAAAGCCATTACCTACCGGCTCCGCGACGCCTGGTCCGATCACGCGGGCGGCGGAATCTGGTCGCACGCCGGCGAAGACCTGAAAAGCGCACGCGCCAACGGCCCGGCCACAATCTTCTTCGCCCGCACCGGAAATCGCGCAGATCTGCATCGTGCCCGTGCGATGGCCGAATGGATGGAGGACTTCCTCCTCGACGAGACCAACGGTCTGCTGTGGTTCGGCCTGCACGTCAACATGGACGGCGAGGTCCGCGAGATGGTGAAGGAGGCGTACACCTACATCCAGGGCGTGTACCTCGGAATCTGCCTCGAACTGGCCGCGGCCGGCGACCCCATCTGGGCCGAACGCGCCGAACGAACGATCATCGCCATCAGCGAGCACCTGGCCAACAACGGTGTTCTGCGAGGCCACGGAGGCGGCGACGGAGGCCTGTACGCAGGCATCCTCGCCCGCTACCTAGCCCTGGCCGCCCTCAGACTCCCAGCCCTCACAGGCGCATCAGTAACCGCTATGGCCGCAAGAGAAACAGCCCAGCAACTCGTCATGACCAGCGCCGCCGCCGCCTGGCGCAACCGCGCCGTCGGCCGCGGCGGCCCTCTCTACGGTCCAGATTGGACACTCCCGGCCCGGGTCCCCAGGTCACCGCGGCACGCCATCCCGGAACGCGAGCTCTCCGCACAGTTGGGCGGCTGGATGGTCCTCGAAGCAGCGGCATTGCTCGAGCGATCCCGCTGACTCCGTAAGCTGCGCGTATGGGTGTGATCGTTGTTACTGGGGGCAGTCGGGGTATTGGGGCCGCGATCTGCCGGAAGCTTGCCACGCAGGGGCACAAAGTCGTCGTCAACTACACGAGTGACGCTACTGCCGCGGAGACCGTGGCCAAGGAGACCGATGGTCTCGCGGTTCAGGCGAACGTCACCGACGAGGCGGATGTCAAGCGGCTCTTCGACACCGCCGAAACCCTGGGGCCGCTCACCGCCGTCGTGTGCAACGCGGCCATCACCGGCAACACCCCCGGCCGCCTGGACGAGCAGTCCGTGGCGACCGTGCGTGACGTCTTCGATGTCAACGTCATCGGGGTCTTCCTGTGCAACAAGGAAGCCGTCCTGCGAATGTCCACAAAGTACGGTCATGGTGGTGGGGGGATCGTCAACATCTCCTCCACCGCTGCCGGGCGCGGTTCGCCCAATGAGTGGGTTCATTACGCCGCAACGAAAGGTGCTGTCGAGACGCTCACCTATGGTCTCGCCCTCGAGGTCGCCGACGAGGGGATCCGGGTCAACGCCATCGCGCCCGGGCTTGTCGAGACCGAGATGCACGCGGCCGCCGGGATGCCGGACCGGCCCGCCCGCCTGGCACCCCTCATCCCGATGAAACGGCCTGGTCAGCCCGCTGAGATCGCCGAAGGCGTCGCGTGG
>CBIMJO010001074.1:0-4213 GCA_966244135.1 uncultured Actinocrispum sp.
ACCGGGCGGTCGTGGTCGACGAGCACCGCGAGATCGTCCGGCTGCTCCGCGCGGGAGAGGCCGGGACGATCTCGCGGTACGCCGAAGAGCACGTGCACACGGCGAAGCGCGCACTGGTGGCCGCGCTCACCCCTTGAAGATCTGGGTGACCTTCACGATCAGCTCGTAGACCCCGTAGGCGAACGGGATCCCGACCCACGCCCACGCGAGGATCATCAGCGGCCTGCGGTTCATGACGCCACCTCCTCGGCGGTCTTCTCGTGGAACTTCGCGTTGACCGGCCGGACCAGTTCGTTGGCGATGAACCCGAGGATGAGCAGGCCGATCATGATGTAAATGGACGTCGTGTACAGCGCCGGACCGCTCTTGCCCGCGGCCTTCTGCCCGTCGGCGATGGCGTTGACGATCAGCGGGCCGAGCACACCGGCGACCGACCACGCGGTGAGCAGCCGGCCGTGGATGGCGCCGACCTGGTAGGTGCCGAACAGGTCCTTCAGGTAGGCCGGGATGGTGGCGAAACCGGCGCCGTAGAAGGACAGGATCAGCATCGCGCACAGGATGAAGAGCAGTTTGGACTCGTTGGTCACCAGCGCGATGGTCAGGTAGAGCAGGGCGCCGATGCCGAGGTAGCCGCGGTAGATGTTCTTGCGGCCGACCACGTCCGATGTGGACGACCAGATGAACCGGCCGGCCATGTTGGCCAGCGACAGCAACGCCACGAAGCCCGCGGCGGCGGTCGCGGTGACCGGGATCGGGGTGCTCCTGAAGAAGTCTGTGATCATCGGGGAGGCCTTCTCCAGGATCCCTATGCCCGCGGTCACGTTGAAGCAGAGCACTATCCACAAACACCAGAACTGCGGGGTCTTGATCGCGTTCTTCGCGGACACGTTGGCCGTGGTGATCAGCGCGTGCTGCTTGTCGTTCGCGGGGTCGTAGCCCTTGGGGCGCCAGCCCTCGGCGGGCACCCGCACGAGCAGCACACCCATCGACATGAACACCGCGTACGCCAGGCCGTGCACCAGGAAGGCGAGCGCGATCCCGCTGGAGTCGTGGCTGAAGCCGTCCAGCATCGCGGCCGACCACGGCGAGGCGATCAGCGCGCCGCCGCCGAAGCCCATGATCGCGATGCCGGTGGCCAGGCCCGGCCGGTCCGGGAACCATTTGATCAATGTGGACACCGGCGAGATGTAGCCGATCCCCAGGCCGATGCCACCCAGGCCGCCGTAGCCCAGCACGACCAGCCAGTACTGCTCGGTGGCCGCGCCCAGCGCGGAGATCAGGAAGCCGCCGCAGAAGCAGCACAGCGACACGAACATCGCCCATCTCGGGCCGTTGCGCTCGACCCGGGTGCCGAACAGCGCGGCGGACAGGCCGAGCATCACGATGCCCAACTGGAAAGGAAGGGCGCTCTGCGTACCGCTCAATGAGAGATACTTTTCTAGCGGCGGCTTGAACACGCTCCAGGCATAGGCCTGCCCGATCGCCAGGTGAACTGACAAGGCGGCGGGCGGGATGAGCCAGCGGCTCCAGCCGTCCGGCGCGACGATACGGGAGCGGTCCAGGAAACCGAGGGCCATCGTTGACCTCCGTACGCTGGTTGTTGAGTAGGCAAACTAATGGCCTGACGCGGGCCCAGCAAGGAGGAAACCCACATGGGACGGGTCACGGTTCGGCGCCCCATAGTGAAGCTGTCTCCGTCCGGGCGGGTCCGCCGCCAGGACGCCCTCGCGGCCGAGGAGCCCCTGGAAATTCGCACAGACGGAAAAGCCCTGGCCGTGACCATGCGGACGCCCGGTCACGACGTCGAGCTGGCGCACGGATTTCTCCTGACGGAAGGCGTGATCGGCGACCGGGAGGACGTCACCACCGCGCGTTACTGCGACAGCGTCGATGACAGTGGCAAGAACACGTACAACGTACTCGACCTGGCGCTGGCCCCCGGAGTGCCCGAACCGGACACCGGCGTCGAACGCAACTTCTATACGACGTCGTCGTGCGGCGTGTGCGGGAAGGCCGCGCTGGACGCGGTGAAGCTGAAGACCCGCTTCTCCCCCGCTTCGGATCCCGTTCAGATATCGCCTTCGGTTTTGTCCACATTGCCCGATGCGCTGCGGGAGGCGCAGCGGGTGTTCGAGTCGACCGGCGGGCTGCACGCGGCCGGGCTTTTCCGGGCGGACGGGACGATGCTCGTGGTCCGGGAGGACGTCGGCCGGCACAACGCGGTGGACAAGGTGATGGGCTGGGCCCTGCTGCAGGGGCTCGTGCCGCTGGCCGGGACTGTGTTGTTGGTCTCCGGCCGCGCCTCGTTCGAGCTGGTGCAGAAGGCCGCCATGGCCGGGGTGCCGATGCTCGCGGCGGTGTCCGCGCCCTCCTCACTGGCGGTGGAGCTGGCCGTGGAAAGCGGCATGACGCTGGTCGGGTTCCTGCGCGGCGAGCAGATGAACGTCTACAGCGGGATCGAGCGGCTGGCGGAATACTCGATTTCGGCCTAGGTAGAAACGTCCAGACCACTTCTCCCGATGGTGGCAGTGGCAAGCAACGCAAGCTCCCTGGGAAACGTCTGAGTGGTTAAGAGCGTGTGTTGTGTCGGGGAAGGACCAAGTTGGACGAACAGGTGACCGAGCAGGAGGAGCGACGGCGACTGAGCCGCCGCTCGGTGCTCGTGGCCGGCGGGGCCGGTCTGGCCACGGCCGGCCTGGTGCTCGGCACCGCGACGGGGGCGATTCCGCTGACCAGGATGGTCGGCGACGTGCTTGGCGTGTCCAACCCCGCCCCGCTCGACCCGAACGGCATCACCAAGGTGGAGCGGGTCTACTCCCAGCAGCGGCACAAAGATGTCGACCTGGTGACCATCCTGCCGAGCAACGCCAAGCCCAAGCAGCTGCCGGTGTGCCTGCTGCTGCACGGCCTGCACGGCAACGCCCGCCGCAGCGCGCCGACCGGTCTGGCGGTGAAACTGGCCGAAGAGGTCGCGAATGGCACAATCCCGCCATTCGCCTTCGTCGCCCTCGACGGCGGCGACAACTACTGGCACGAGAACCAGCGCGGCGACAACTCCATGGGCATGCTGCTCGAGGAGGTGCCGAAGTGGCTGGCCGCCCGCGGGCTCGGAGACGCCAATGGGATGCCGTTCGCGTGCGCGGGCATATCGATGGGCGGCTTCGGTGCGCTGCTGTACGGACGGCGCCGCCAGGAGGCCGGAAGGCCCGCCCAGGCGATCGCGGCCATCTCCCCCGGCCTGCTGACCTCGTGGCGCGAGATGAGCACCCGCAAGGCCTTCAAGGACACCGCCGAGTGGGCCTCGCTGGACCCGCTGCGCAACGTGGACAAGATGGGCAAGGTCCCGGTCGGCATCTGGTGCGGCACCGAGGACCACTTCATCGAGGGCGCCCGCAAGTTCATCAAGCTGGCCAAGCCCGAGGTCGCCTACACCGGCCCCGGCACCCACGGCGACAGCTTCTACCGCGGCATAGTCCCCAGCGTCCTGTCCTTCATCGGCAAACACACCCCCACCAAGGCCTGAGCTTTCCCCATACGCAGCCCCCACCCTCTCCGGGCAGGGTTCCGTCAGAGTCGGGTTTGTGCTGATGGGGTGGGGATTCCGAGCAGGGTGAGTGGTCGGGTGATGTCTCGGTTCATGGTGCGGAGGGCTTGGGCGATGGTGGTGGCGCCGGTCAGGCGCAGGGCGCTGATGGTGAGGTTGCGCAGAGTGGCCATGGCGCGGGGTGCGGTGCCGGTGCGCACCCGGGAGCGGTCTTCACTGTAGGTGACGTCGCGGACCCAATGCAGCCGGTTTTCGATGTGCCAGTGCCCGCGTAGCAGGTCGGCGATCTGGGCGGGTGTGGCCTGGTGCGGATCCAGGTCGGTGACACCGACCCAGGCGTGGGTCTCTTGCTTGCCGCTGCCGCGGTCGGTGCACTGGCGGGTGATCCGGAAAACCTGCGTCGCGGCGGGAAAGGCGACGTCGTCAGGCGCGGGGAGGATGTCCAGGGTGCGTTGCTCGGTGCGGCCGTGACCGGTGTGCTGACCTTGCGTCGTGCTGGGCGCGGGTCCAGTCCAGGCTGTGCAACAGGTCGTGCAGGCGGTGCAGTTGTATCTTCGCGACGAATACGTAGTGCCCGCCGCGGCCGATGACATACCGGGCGTGTTCCCGGGTGGTGTGCAGGGTGTCCGCGGTGACCACGATCCCGGTCAGATCCGTGATGTGATCGAG
>CBIMJO010001075.1:0-4211 GCA_966244135.1 uncultured Actinocrispum sp.
CCTGCCGGTGGTCGACACCCCGGGCATCGAGCTCGTGGCCGCCGAGGCGGCCGACGCGGGCGCGTCCCGGCTGGTGATCGTCACCTCGCCGGGCAAGGACGCCGTGGTCCAGTACTTCCAGCCGCAACCCGAGCTGGAGGAGACCCTGCGCTCGCGCGGCAAGACCGCGCTGCTCGAGAAGGTCCGCCGGGCGCCGGCGCTGCTGGCGGTGGAGACCGCGATCCAGGAACAGGCCCTGGGGCTGGGGCACGCGGTGGCGTGCGCGGAACCCAACCTCGACGGCGGCGACGACGCGGTCGCGGTGCTGCTGCCCGACGACCTCGTGCTGCCGACCGGTGTGCTCAAGAAGATGGCCGACGTGCGCGCCGAGCGTGGCGGCAGCGTGCTGTGCGCGTTCGACATCCCGAAGGACCAGATCTCCGCCTACGGCGTGTTCGACGTGGAGGACACGGCCGACGACGACGTCAAGGTCGTGCGGGGCATGGTCGAGAAGCCGGCGGCTGAGGACGCGCCGTCGACCTTCGCCGCCGCCGGCCGCTACCTGCTCGACCGGGCGATCTTCGACGCCCTCAAGCGGATCACCCCGGGGGCCGGCGGTGAGCTGCAGCTGACCGACGCGATCGCCCTGCTGATCTCCGAGGGACACCCCGTCCACGTGGTCGTGCACCGAGGCGGACGTCACGACCTGGGCAATCCTGGTGGTTTCCTGCGTGCCGCCGTGGACTTCGCCCTCGATGACCCCGAGTATGGGCCGGACCTGCGCGCGTGGCTGCGCGCCCGGGTTTCCGACTAACACGAGGTCAGGTGAATGAGGTCCGTCGACGAACAGCTCGCCAGGGCGCTGGCGGCCGCGGTGCGGCCGGCGCCCGTGCGTGTGGCGATCTCCGAGGCACAGGGTCTGCTCTGCGCCGAGGAGGTCGTGGCCGAACACGCCCTGCCCGGGTTCGATCAGGCGGCGGTGGACGGCTACGCGGTGCGCAGCGTCGACGTGCAGTCGGCCGGCCGGGAGCCGGTGGTGCTCCCGGTGGTCGGCGAGATCCAGGCCGGGTCCCGCCAGCCGCGCCGGCTGCAGCCCGGCCAGGCTGTCCGGGTGGACACCGGCGCGCCGCTGCCGACGCTGGCCGACGCGGTCGTCCCGCTCGGGTACACCGACGAGCACCCGGCCCGGGTCACGATCAACCAGCCGGTCCCATCGGCCGCCTACGTCCGGCGGACCGGCGAGGACGTGCAGACCGGTGACATCGCGGTCCGGCGCGGCGCCACGATCGGCTCGGCCCAGGTCGGCCTGCTGGCCGCGGTGGGCCGCGCGAAGGTCCTGGTCTACCCGCGCCCCCGGGTCTCGATCATCTCCATCGGCGACGAGCTGGTGGACATCGACCGCGCGCCCAGCCAGGGTCAGGTGTACGACGTGAACTCGTACGCGCTGGCGGCCGCGGCGCGCGACGCGGGCGCGGAGGTCACCCGGGTCGGCATCGTCAGCCCGGACCACCGCAAGGTGCGCGAGGTCGTGGAGAGCAGGCTGCTGCTGGCCGAGATCGTCGTGCTGGCCGGCGGGGTCGGCGGCACGACCGGCGACGAGGTCCGCGCCGCGCTGTCCGAGCTCGGCGAGGTCGACATGACCCGCGTGGCCATGCACCCGGGCTCGGTCCAGGGCTTCGGCCGGCTCGGCCCGGACGCGGTGCCCACCTTCGTGCTGCCCGCCAACCCGATGAGCGCCCTGGTCGTGTTCGAGGTCTTCGTGCGCCCGCTGATCCGGGCCGCGCAGGGCAAGCGCAACCCGCGCCGCCGCCTGGTCAGCGCCCACCTGCTCTCGCCGATCACGTCCACCAAGGGCCGCCGGGGCTACCTGCGCGGGCAGTTGCTGCGCGACGAGAGCAACGGCCAGTACCTGGTCCAGCCGCTCGGCCTGTCCGGCGCGCACTTGCTGGCCGCGCTCGCCGAAGCGAACTGCCTGGTGCTCGTGGACGAGGAGACCACGGACGTCGCGGTCGGCGAAGAGGTCCAGGTCAGCTTCCTCGCCCAGCGGGGGTGAGCGGCGTGATGGATCCGCCGCGCCCTCAGGGCCGGCACCCCGGCTGGCCCGCAACCCTCGGCCCGCTCCAGGTGCCTGCCGGGCTGGTCGCGGTCCGCGGCCCGCGGTTGTTCGACGGCGGCGCCTGGAGCCGGATCCGGCTGCGTGACCGGGAGCACCTGGAGCGCTGGGAGCCCACCGCCCCCGGCACGTGGGAGGACCGCAACGCCATGCTCGCGTGGCCGGGGCAGTGGTCCTCGCTGCGAGCGCTGGCCCGCCGCGGCATGACTCTGCCGTTCGTGATCACAGTGGACGGACAGCTGGCCGGTCAGGTCACCGTGGGCAACGTCATCCGCGGCTCACTGTGCTCCGCCTGGGTGGGCTACTGGGTCGCCTCGCACGTGATCGGCGGCGGCGCCGCGCCCGCCGCGGTCGCGCTGGTCGTCGACCACTGCTTCATGATGGCCGGCCTGCACCGGATCGAGGCCACCGTCCGCCCGGAGAACAAGGCCAGCCTGCGCGTGCTGGAGAAGCTCGGGTTCCGCGAAGAGGGCCTGTTCCGCCGCTACCTGGACGTCGCCGGGGGCTGGCGTGACCATCTGTGCCTGGCGGTGACGACCGAGGACGTACCAGATGGACTGGTCGGCCGGTTGCTCGCGGACGGGCGCGCCACCATCCCCCGGTAGGGGGAACTTCCTTTCCCTCGTTGGCTCTTTTGCCGCAGCACTACGCCTGAAAGGCCCTTGCGCCGCAAGATCGCCACCGGCGCGCCTCCGACACTGCTGTGACTGTTGTGACTACCGTGACTAATTGCAACGGATCGGGGGAGGTGACGAGGCATGCCGAGCTCACTCATCGTGGTGGCGCTCGTCGTGGCGTGGCTGGTCGTCCTCGTCCCGATGATCGTGCGCAAGCGCCAGGAGATCGCCAGGACCGCGGACTCCGCACTGGCCGCCAGGGTCGTGCGGAAGGGCGCGGCCGAGGAGGCCGACATGCGCGAGACGGACGTCGCCGAAGCCCCGGAGGAAGCGGGACCGGCGCCCGACGGTATTGATTCGACTACGGAACAGCACGACCCCCTCGACATCGACGCCGAAGCGGACGATCGTGACCCCGTGGACACGGACACCGTCTCCGCCGCCCCCCAGAACCCTGCACCTGCCCAGCAGCAACGGCGCTACCGCCCCGGCCGCGGCGGCTTCGACCCCGAAGCCGCGGCGCTGACGGCGCGCGCCCGCTACGCCGCCCGCCAGCGGGTGGTCGTGGTCCTGCTGCTGCTCGCGGTCGGCAGCGCGGTCGCGGCAGCCGTCCTCTACCCCATGGCCTGGATCGGCCACGGGGCGATCGACCTCGGCCTGGTGAGCTACCTCGCCTACCTGCGCCGCCAGGTCCGCATCGAGGAGGAGATCCGCCAGCGCCGGCTCGCCCGCATGGCCCAGACCCGCCGCGCGATCCGGGCCAGCGACCAGGAGCTCGAATACCGCGAACGCGAGCGTGACCGAGCCCGCCTCGACCACGACCGTGACGACGACCGAGACTACGAGCACGACGACCACCACCACAACGACGCCATCGACCACACCCCACCCCCGCCCCGGGTCACCCACCCGCACGCGGTCGTGGTCGACATCGACGACGAGGACCCGGCGTTCGACGAGCTCGACGACCCCGACAGCCTGCGATATCGCCGAGCGGTAGGGGAGTGAAAACCGCCTGGAAGGCCACTGCTATGCTTTCCAGGCACCAAGGGGCTGTAGCGCAGTTGGTAGCGCGTCTCGTTCGCATCGAGAAGGTCAGGGGTTCGATTCCCCTCAGCTCCACGGACTCTGGACGACCCTGCTCAGTGCTTCGCACTTTCGCCGGGTCGTCCGTCATTATGTTGGGGGGCCGAGCCCCCCATGCACCCACGTGCGGCTTCGCCGCCTCACCTTTCGTTGGGGGTGATTCCGGGGCTTCGCCCTCGGAACTTCATTTGCGGCGTAGCCGCCAACTCGCGGTCGGCTTCGCCAGCTTAACTGTCGTTGGTGCCTACCTGATTCTGTGGACCCCGCGTCGGGGTTAGTTGTCTCGCTTTTGCGGCGGCTCTGCGTTGGCCTGTGTGGGCGCTCGCTCGGGCTGGCTTGGGTTTCGGCTTGTTGCCTCTGGTCTTCGGCTGTTGGCGTTGTGGGGGTGGGGTGTCAGGGGGGTGGCGGGGTGGTGT
>CBIMJO010001076.1:0-4206 GCA_966244135.1 uncultured Actinocrispum sp.
CGTGCCGACGTGCTCGAAGAGACGATCGCGGCCGACCGCGCCGCGGGCCTGGAGCCGTTCTGCGTCGTCGCGACTGCGGGTACCACCACCAGCGGCTCGATCGACCCGATCGACGCGATCGCCGATGTGTGCGAGCAACAAGGGCTCTGGCTGCATGTGGACGGTGCGTACGGCGCGCTGTTCGTGCTGGCCGACTCGACCAGGACGGCTTTCGCGCCGCTCACCCGAGCCGACTCCATCGCGCTCGATCCGCACAAGATGCTCTTCGCGCCGATCGAGGCGGGCGCGCTTCTGGTCAAGGACAAGGCGAAACTGCGTGCGGCGTTCGCCTTCTCCGCGTCCTACCTGACAGTCGCTGAAGACGACCTGATGGTCGACTTCATGGACTATGGACCGCAACTTTCCCGTAGCTTCAAGGCATTGAAGGTCTGGGCCGCCCTGCGGACCTTCGGCGTGGACGCGTTCCGGCGGACAGCCCAGCGGTGTCTCGACCTGGCCGCTCATCTGGGTTCCCGGATCGCGAGCGAACCGGGACTGGAGCTGATGAACCCGGTCACCCTGACCGCGGTGTGCGTCCGTGTCCGAGGCCGGACGGATGCCGAGCACCATGAGTTGCTCGCACGCCTGCACACGGAAGGCACTGCGCTGCTCGGACCGGCGGTCCTTCGCGGACGAACCGGCATCCGCGCCTGTGTCACCAACCACCGCACAACCCTCGCGGACATCGACCTGATCGCCGACAGACTCGCCGAGTTCGCGAACTCCTGACAGAGGCTCACCTGTCCGGGCCGACCTCCACGAATACCTCGAAAAGTCCCGGATACGCCTTGACCCCGGGAATGCGTTGCCCGGCGGGCGTGAAGTCGCGGAACACGGCTCGGTAGGACTCGACGTCCTCCCAGAGCGCGATATTGACGAACTGGAACGTGGTGTCGTTCTGTCCGGTGTTGCGGTGCAGGCGGGCTTGGATGAAGCCCGGCGCGGCGGTGAAGTGGCAGATGGTGCTGCGCCAGGTTTCCAGGAACTCCTCCTCTTTGTCCGGCGGCACGGTGAAACTGTTGATGAGCGTGATGGGCATTGCCGTCCTCTCCTAGGTGTCAGGGCACGGTGACGATGATGCGGCCGCGGACGTGACCGGTCGCGCTCGCGGCCTGGGCCACTCCGGCTTGGGCGAGCGGAAAGCTCTGCGTCACAGGCAAAGTGAGCCCGGCTGCGGCCAGGCGGGCGCCTTCTCGCAGCGCCTTGGTCTTGTCCCGGCCGAAACCGGTGGACACCCGGGCGCCGTGCTCGGGGGCGCTGAAGTCGGCGATGGAGACGACCTGGGCGGGATCGCCGGTCAGCTGGACGAGTTCGGCGACAACTCCAGAACCGGCGATGTCCATGGCGGCATCGATGCCGGTCGTGGCGAGCGCACGAACCCGGTCGACCAGGCCTGGGCCATAGGTGACGGGAACAGCGCCCATTGACGCGACGTAGTCCTGATTGGACGGACCGGCCACGGCGATGACGGTGGCGCCTCGAGCGATGGCGAACTGCACGGCGGCCGACCCGACGCCACCGCTGGCACCGTTCACCACGACCGTGTGTCCACTTCGGATGGCCAGCTCGTGGAGGACACGGAGCGCGGTCTCGAACGGCGTGGCGAAACCGGCAGCTTCCGCAAAGGACACTTGCTCCGGCTTGGGCGCCCACGAGGTGAGCACACAGTGTTCGGCGTACGTCTCGTGGCCGGAGCCGAACACCGCGTCGCCGACCTGGACATCGGTCACGCCATCGCCGACCTCGTCGACGATGCCCGCGGCGTCACCGCCGACACCTGCGGGCAACGTCAGCGGCCGGACATCCTGCAGCAGGCCCTGACGGATCTTCCATCCAGAGCGTTGACACCCGCGGCCCGCACAGCGATGCGAATCCGACCCGCCTGCGCGTGCGGGGCATCGACGTCGACAAGCTCCAGAACCGCAGGCCCGCCGTAGCGGGCGAATCGCACGGCCTTCACGGTCCTCCTTTGACCGATGCTTCCGTTGTGGAAGCCGAGATCAAGGATCGACACCACCTGCCGAATTGCGAACCAAAGTGGGGCCATATTGCAGGAATTCGACATTGCGCCCGCAGTGCTGAAGCATTCACTCAGATCGGCGGTCGTTGGGGGTGCAGACGGGCGTGCATGTGCATGTCATGCCACCCATCCGCGTGTCGCGCCGCGCCCCGGAGGGTGCCCTCGACCTCGAACCCGAGCTTGGTGGCGACCCGGCACGACGCCAGGTTGGCCGTCGAGTGCTCCAGCGAGACCCTGTGCAACCGGACCACGTCGAAAGCCCACTGCGTCAGGACCTTCGCGGCGCGCATGGCAACCCCAGCACCGCGAGCGTCAGGCAGCACCCAGTACGACAACGCGGCGGACGCCTCGAACAGCGAGATGGCGCGCAGGCCCACCTGACCCATCGGATGATCATCGCGGTCATCGACGATCGCCCAACTGGCATCTGTCTCATCGTCCCAGCGCATCGCCCAGCTCGCTATCCAGGCACGAGCCTCGTCGTGGGTGTCCATCCGCCGTACGTGCCACCGCTGGATGTCAGGGCATTCGAAGGCCGTCACCACGGTCTCGGCGTCACTGGCACGCCACGGCCGCAACGTCAAACGATCGTCGACCGCAAGATGTGGTTGGGCGAGAGCTCGCAGGAAACCGCTGGGCTGTGCTGGGCCGACAAGAAGAGGCACATGGTGATGGTTTCACACCGAGGTGTCCCCCTGCCGGGACGGCGATCACCACACTGTGGGACTCGTTGACACCCGTACCGGCTGGTTCCTACGTTCATGTTGTCCCCATCCGGCAACGCCAGACGTTGGAGCAGCAGATGAACGCCAGTCAATGGACGGCTGCGGCCTTCGGGCGCAACCGGTTCAGGCTGCGCCGTCGCCGCCACGTCGACCTCCTTCTCGTGTCCAGCGCGTTGTGTAGCCGCTGACCGTCCACTAAGGACGAATCACCCGGCCGGTGTCACTGCCGTCCGGGCTCATCCGCGTACCCGCTCCCGTCGCTCGAAGTCTGGAACACCGTGTCCTCTCCCGCGCATACCCATGTTTCCGCGCCCGATGCGGCGACCACGCCGGTGGCTGGTCTCACCGCCCGGCGCGTCATTCCCTTACGCCATCCTGGCCGATGGCTCGCCACCGTCGTGGTCCTGGTCGTGCTCGCACAGGTGGTGCACGGCCTGGTGACCAACCGGTTCTACCAGTGGGACCGGTTCGCCTACTGGTTCTTCGAGCCGGTTGTGCTCGACGGCCTGCTGATCACGTTGTACGTCACGGCGATCAGCGCGGTTCTCGCGTTGCTCGGCGGTACGGTCCTCGCGCTCGCACGGCTTTCGCGCAGCCCCGTTCTGCGGGCGGTGAGCTGGACCTACATCTGGCTGTTCCGGTCGGTCCCGCTGATCGTGGTTCTGTTGTTCCTGTACAACTTCAGCGCGCTGTACCAGTCGCTCAGCCTGGGTGTCCCCTTCGGACCGTCGTTCATCACGTTCGGCGTCACCGCGCTGGCGACCGAGACCGTCATCGCGGTCATCGGGCTCACGCTGCACGAGTCGGCGTATGCGGCGGAGATCGTGCGGGCCGGGATCCTGTCGGTCGACCAGGGCCAGCACGAAGCCGCTGCGTCCCTTGGCATTCCGCGCTACCGCCAGTTCCGGCGGATCGTGCTGCCGCAGGCGCTGCGGTCGATCGTGCCCAACTATGTCAACCTGGTGATCGGTCTGGTCAAGAGCACGTCGCTGGTGTTCTACGTGTCGCTGCTGGATCTGTTCGGCACGGTGCAGAGCCTCGGCAGCACCTACCCGGGCGACATCATCCCGCTGCTGCTGGTGGCCACGGTGTGGTACGTGATCCTCACCAGCGTCATCTCGGTGGTGCAGTACTACGTCGAACGGCGGTTCGCCCGGGGCGCGACGCGAAACCTGCCGCCGACCCCGTTCCAACGGCTGCGCGGTGCGTTCACCGCGGCGCGCGCACAGGTGGCGGTGCGGCGATGACCACTGACTACGACACCCGTCCGGCCGCGGTGGAGGTCCGGGACGCGGTCAAGTCCTTTGGCGCGCTGAAGGTTCTGGACGGCATCGACCTGACCGTGGCGCCCGGCAAGGTCACCGTGATCATCGGGCCGTCCGGGTCGGGCAAGTCGACGCTGCTGCGCGCGATCAACCACCT
>CBIMJO010001077.1:0-4206 GCA_966244135.1 uncultured Actinocrispum sp.
GCGTCGAGGCAGGCCAGCAGTTGCGGTACGTCGTGCTGTTCGACCGTGGCACCAGCCAGGCCGAGGCGCAGACCGAGATCACCGCTTCGTGTGGCACGACGAGCGTGTACTACCCGCAGATCGCGGTGGCCGTGGCGAACGGCGACCCGGACTTCGGCGACCGGTTCGGCTCGGACCGCGCGTTCAGCGCCCAGGCGGCCGCCAAGCAGGCCGGGGGCAAGAAGGCGGACGAAACGACCAAGGCGCCCCGCCGGGCGTCCGTGCCGAGCACGGACCGCACCGACGAGCAGTGGGACATGGCGATGATCAACGCCGACGCGGCCCACGAGATCACCGAAGGCAGCCGCAACGTGGTGGTCGGCGTGCTGGACTCCGGGATCGACGCGACCCACCCCGACCTGCGTGCCGCGGTCGACCCGAACCTCTCGGCCGGCTGCGCTACCGGCAAAGCGGACACATCGCCGACCGCGTGGGCGCCGGGCAAGTCCGCACACGGCACGCACGTGGCCGGGACGATCGCAGCTGCAGACGACGGCAAGGGCATCACCGGTGTGGCTCCTGGGGTGCGATTGGCGTCAGTGAAGGTCGTCGACGACAACGGGCACATCTACCCCGAGTACGCCATCTGCGGCTTCATGTGGGCCGCGGAAGAGCGCATGACGATCACCAACAGCAGCTACTTCGTCGACCCGTGGCTGTTCACCTGCTCGAAGTCCGGCCAGCGGGTCGTGCGGGACGCGTTAAGCCGCGCGGTCACCTACGCGTCCGGCCGTGGCGTGCTGAACGTGGCCGCGGCCACCAACGAGAACGTCGACATGGCCAACCCGCCTGACCCCAGCTGCCGGGTGCTGCCCGCAGGCCTACGGGGTGTGCTCGCTGTCTCGTCAGTGGGACAGGACATGCTGAAAGCCGGCTACAGCGCCTACGGACTGGGCGTGATCGACGTGACCGCGCCCGGCGGCGAGCAGCGGCGTGGGCACAGCGACCCTGACAGCGGTTGCATCCTGTCGACGGTGCCTGGTGGCTATGCCCGCTACTGCGGTACCTCCATGGCGGCGCCGCATGTTTCCGGCGTGCTGGCGTTGCTCGCTTCGACGCACCCGGGCGCCTCGCCGACGTCGCTCACGAGGATGGTGAACAACCAGGCCGAAAGCGTGCCCTGCCCGGCCGACTACGACCTCAACGGCACCGGAACGCAGGACGCGTACTGCTCGGGGTACGCGCCCTACAACGGCTTCTACGGCCACGGCCTCGTCAACGCCCTAGCCGCCGTCACCGGCTAGACCGGGGTCAGCGGCAGGAGCTTCTTGCCGGTGGGACCGACCTCGATGGCCGTGCCCATGGTCGGGCAGACGCCACAGTCGAAGCACGGGGTCCAGCGGCAGTCGTCGAGCTCCTGCTCGTCCAACGCGTCCTGCCAGTCGTCCCACAGCCACTGCTTGTCCAGCCCGGAGTCCAGGTGGTCCCAGGGCAGGACCTCGTCCTCGGTGCGCTCGCGGGTGGTGAACCAGTCCAGGCTCACGCCCTGTGGCTCCAGTTCGGCGGCCGCCGCGGAGATCCAGCGCTCGTAGGAGAAGTGCTCGCTCCAGCCGTCGAACCGGCCGCCCTCGCGCCAGACCCGCTCGACGACCCGGCCGACCCGGCGGTCACCGCGGGACAGCAGTCCTTCGATCAGGCTTGGTTTGCCGTCGTGGTAACGCATTCCGATGTTGCGGCCGAGGCCGCGGTCGGAGTTCACCGCGGCGCGCAGCTTGCGCAGGCGGTCGTCCACCGTGTCCGGGTCGCACTGGGCGGCCCACTGGAACGGGGTGTGCGGCTTGGGCACGAACCCGCCGATCGAGATGGTGCAGCGGATGTCGTTGCGCCCGGAGGCCTTCCGGCCCGCGCGGATGACTTCCTGGGCCATGGCCGCGATCTGCAGCACGTCCTCGTCGGTCTCCGTTGGCAGGCCGCACATGAAGTACAGCTTCACCTGGCGCCAGCCGTTCGCGAACGCGGCGCTGACCGTGCGGATGAGGTCCTCCTCGGACACCATCTTGTTGATCACGCGGCGGATCCGCTCGCTGCCACCCTCCGGCGCGAACGTCAGGCCCGAGCGCCTTCCGTTGCGGGACAGCTCGTTCGCGAGGTCCACGTTGAACGCGTCGACGCGCGTGCTGGGCAGCGACAGACCGGTGTTCGTGCCCTCGTAGCGGTCCGCGAGGCCCTTGGTGATCTGCGCGATCTCCGAGTGGTCCGCGCTGGACAGCGACAGCAGGCCGACCTCCTCGAACCCGCTGGCGTCCAGGCCGGTGCGGACCATCTCGCCGATGCCCTCGATGGACCGCTCGCGCACCGGGCGGGTGATCATCCCGGCCTGGCAGAACCGGCAGCCGCGGGTGCAGCCGCGGAAGATCTCCACGCTCATCCGCTCGTGCACGCTCTCGGCCAGCGGCACCAGCGGCTGCTTCGGGTACGGCCACGCGTCCAGGTCCATCGTGGTGCGCTTGGCGATCCGCTCGGGCACCCGCGGCCGGTTCGGCGTGATCGAGGCGATGCCACCCTCGGGCAGGTACTCCACGTCGTAGAAGCGCGGGACGTAGACGCTGCCCGTCTCGGCGAGCCGGGTCAGCAGCTCCTCGCGGCCGCCGGGACTGCCCTCGGCCTTCCACGCGCGGACGATGTTCGTGATGTCTAGGACGGCTTCCTCGCCGTCGCCGAGCACCGCGGCGTCGATGAAGTCGGCCATCGGCTCGGGGTTGAACGCCGAGTGCCCGCCCGCGACCACCACCGGGTGCTCCTCGGTGCGGTCGGCGGCGTGGATCGGCACCCCGGCCAGGTCCAGCGCGGTGAGCAGGTTCGTGTAGCCCAGCTCGGTGGCGAAGCTGACGCCGAGCAGGTCGAACGCGCCGACCGGGCGGTGCCCGTCGACGGTGAACTGCGGCACACCGTGCTCGCGCATCAGCTTCTCGAGGTCCGGCCAGACCGCGTAGGTGCGCTCGGCCAGCACGTCGGGCTGCTCGTTGAGGATCTCGTACAAGATCATGACGCCCTGGTTGGGCAGGCCTACCTCGTAGGCATCCGGGTACATCAACGCCCAGCGAACGGTGGCGGCATCCCAGTCCTTCACCGTCGCGTTGAGCTCGCCGCCGACGTACTGCACCGGCTTGGCCACCTTGGGCAGCAGCGACTCCAGCTCCGGGAAAACGGACTCAGCACTCACAGCGAACCAGACTAGCTGAGCAGGAGCTTGCCGAGGCGCCGACCGGCGATGGTCAGGCCGATCACGGCCATGACCACGAAGTACGCGACGTTGGCCAGCATCGACCAGTGCAGGACGCCCGCGGTCAGCCCGCGCATCAGCTCCACCGCCTGGTAGAGCGGCGAAACCTGGATGACCGCCCGCAGGCCGGCCGGGTAGACGTCCAGCGGGTAGAACGTCGCCGAGAACAGGAACAGCGGCATCAGCACCAGCTGCACCAGATCGAAGTCCTGCCAGGACCGCATGAACGTCGTGCACGCCATCCCGACCGCGCCGAACCCCAGCGCCACCAGCAGCGCCGCGGGCAGGGCGAGGATCGCCCACGGTGACGCGACCAGCCCGAACGCCGCGGTGACCGTCAGGAACCCGGCCGCGTACAGCCCGCCGCGGATCAGCGCCCAGGAGATCTCGCCGATCGCCACGTCGAACGGGCCGAGCGGGGTGGCGAGCATGCCGTCGTAGAGCCGGGCGTACTTGAACTTGAAGAAGATGTTGAAGGTGGCGTCGTAGACCGCCCCGTTCATCGCCGAGGCGGCCAGCAGGGCGGGCGCGACGAAGGCCGCGTAGCTGATCGGCTGCCCGTCCGGGCCGGTGACCTGGGTGACCAGGCTGCCGAACCCGATGCCCATGGCGAACAGGTAGAAGATCGACTCGAAGAACCCGGAGAACACGCCCATCCAGGCGCGCCGGTTCACCAGCCAGGAGCGCTCCACCAGGGTGTGCGCCCGCCGCGCGTACGTGCCGGGCGGGACCACCCGCAGGACCAGACCGACGCTCACGTCATACCCCCAGCCTGCGGCGGAAGTTGCGGGCGGCGAACCAGGTGCCCGCCGCGAACAGCGCCAGCAAGTACGCGAGATGCCCGATCGCGGGCAGGAAGCCGATGGTGCCGAACGCCACGCCCCGGCTCAGCTCGGTGCCGTGCCACAGCGGGGTGACCCACGCGATCGGGTGCACCCACACCG
>CBIMJO010001078.1:0-4205 GCA_966244135.1 uncultured Actinocrispum sp.
ACCCGGTGATCGCGGCGACCGTCGGCTTGGGCAGCTCGGCGACCAGGGTGAGGGAGGCCGACAGCTCGGGGGCGTAGTCGGCGATGTCGGTGTGGCCCATCACCGCGAACTCCTTGATGTCCGCGCCCGCGGCGAACACCTTGGGACCGCCGTAGACGATCACGGCCCTCACGTCGTCCCGGTCGCGCGCCTCGGCCGCGACCTCCCGCAGCTCCTGCTGGATCTGCCGGTTCAGCGCGTTCATCGGCGGCCGTTCCAGCCGGATCGTGCCGATCCCGTCCGCTACCTCGAGCCTGACGAACTCACCCACGCTTGTCCTCCTCGACGGGGTTACCCAACGGTAGCCACCTTAGGCGCGGCGCGCGAAGTACCGATCACCGGAACGCTCGAGCAGCAGCTGCTGGCGGAACGTGGCCGAGAGGTTCTCGCTGGTCAGCACGTCCTCCAGCAGTCCCTGGGCGACGACCTCGCCGGCCGAGAGCAGCATCAGGTGGGTGAATCCCGGCGGGATCTCCTCCACGTGGTGGGTGACCAGGATGGTGGCCGGCGCCTCCGGGTCCATCGCCAGGTCGGACAGCCGGGCCACCAGGTCCTCGCGGCCGCCCAGGTCCAGCCCGGCGGCCGGCTCGTCGAGCAATAACAATTCCGGATCGGTCATCAGCGCCCGGGCGATCAGCACCCGCTTGCGCTCGCCCTCCGACAGCGTGCCGAACTCGCGATCGGCGAAGTGGCCCACGCCAAGGCTCGCCAGCAGCTCCTGGGCGCGGCCGGTGTCCAGCGACTCGTACTGCTCACGCCAGCGGCCCATCACCGCGTACCCGGCGCTGACCACGACGTCCATCACCCGCTCGTCCGCCGGCACGCGCAGGGCGGTCGCCGCCGAGCAGAAGCCGATCCGCGGGCGCAGCTCGAACACGTCGACCCGGCCCAGCTGTTCGCCCAGCAGGTGCACCTTGCCGCTGGACGGGTGCAGCTCGGCGGCCGCCATCCGCAGCAGGGTCGTCTTGCCCGCGCCGTTGCCGCCGAGGATCACCCACCGCTCGTCCAGCTCGACGCTCCAGTTCACGCTGCTCAGCAGCTTGTTGCCGCTCCGGCGCACGCCGACGTCGGCCATGTGCACCACGAGGTCGTCGAAGTCTGTCGGCTCAGCACTGGTCACGCGCGCCATTGTGTCGTCCCGGCCACCACCCCGCCCCAACCGGGTGGTGGCTCAGCGAGATCGCCGGTGACATGGCTGTTTCCGCCCGTACACGGCCCCTTAACGGCCACAGACTTGATGCTCCGTTCGGTTGGGTTTGCAAACGGACGAGACGGACCACCGGTGATCCTTGCGAAGATGGTTTCGTGCCCTCCTCACCACGCGAATACCCGCTGATCCTCGCCGGACGGCCGTTCCCGCTGGGCGCCTACCCCGAGTGGGGCGGCGTGCGGTTCGCGGTGGCCTCCTCCGTGGCCGAGGGCGTCGAAGTGTGCCTGATCAGCGAAGACGGCACCGAACGGCGGATCGAGCTGGCCGAGCACACGTTCGGCATCTGGCACGGCATCGTGCCCGGCGTGACGCCCGGGCAGCGCTACGGCTACCGCGTGCACGGACCGTACGACCCGCGCAACGGTGTGCGCTGCAACCCGGCGAAGCTGCTGGTGGATCCGTACGCGCGGCGGATCACCGGCGATGTGACCAGGGTCGCCGACACGCTCGACTATGTGGGCAACCTCATGGACGGCGTGCCGTCCAAGGTGGACTCGCTGGGCAGCGTGCCGTTGTCGGTGGTGACCTCGCCGGGCGGCGCGGACACCGGGACCAAGCCGGACGTGCCGTTCGAGGAGACGGTGATCTACGAGCTGCACGTGCGCGGGTTCACCAAGCTGCACCCCGATGTGCCGCAACGCCTGCGCGGCACGTATCTCGGGCTGGCGCATCCCGCGGTGGTCGAGCACCTGGTGCGGCTCGGGGTCACCGCGGTCGAACTGCTGCCGGTGCACGCGATCAGCTCCGAGCCCGGGCTGCGCGACCGCGGGCGGCAGAACTACTGGGGCTACTCGACTCTGGGGTTCTTCGCGCCGCACGCCGGGTACGCCAGCGAGCCGGGGCGGGAGATCGAGGAGTTCCGCACGATGGTCTCGGCGCTGCACGCCGTGGGCATCGAGGTGATCCTGGACGTGGTCTACAACCACACTTGTGAGGGTGGCACCGGTGGTCCGTCGCTCTCGTTCCGTGGTCTCGATGCGCCCGCGTACTACGTTCTTCAACCGAACGGGTACGACCACGACCTGACCGGGTGTGGCAACACGCTGAACGGTGGATCGCCCACTGTGGTGCGGATGGTCACGGACTCGTTGCGGTACTTCGCTTCCGAGCTCGGCGTGGACGGGTTCCGGTTCGACCTGGCGAGCGCGCTGGGGCGGCCCGGCGGTGGCTCGTTCGACCCGAACTCCCAGCTGCTGACCGCGATCGCGGCGGATCCCGTGCTGTCGCGGTGCAAGCTCATCGCCGAGCCGTGGGACGCGACCGGCGAGGGCTACCGGGTGGGCGGGTTCGGTCCGCTGTGGGCCGAGTGGAACGGCCGGTACCGGGACACGGTAAGGGATTTCTGGCGCAGCTCGGTCGGCGTGCGGGACCTGGCGTACCGGTTGTCCGGGTCCTCGGACCTGTTCGCGATGAACCGGCGGCGGCCGTGGGCGTCGGTGAACTTCGTGACCGCGCACGACGGGTTCACCTTACGAGACCTGGTGTCCTACAACGGGAAGCACAACGAGGCCAACGGCGAGGAAGGCCGCGACGGCACCGATGACAACCGGTCGTGGAACTGCGGGGTCGAGGGCGAGACCGAGGACAAGGAGATCCGCGACCTGCGGGCCCGGCAGGCGCGCAACCTGGTGGCGACCCTTTTGTTGTCGACGGGCACGCCGATGCTGGTCGCCGGCGACGAGCGGTGGCGGACCCAGGGTGGCAACAACAATGCCTACTGCCTGGACGACGAGACCTCGTGGGTCTCGTGGGCCCGGGACGACGACGCCAACGACATGAACGCGTTCGTCCGGCACGTGATCGCGTTGCGCATCAAGGCACCCGCGCTGCGGCAGCCGCACTTCTTCGACGGCAGGCCGACCCGGTCGGGCGAACCGGACCTGGTCTGGTTCCGGCCGGACGGCGAGCCGAGGGGCGACGAGAACTGGTTCGACGACGGCGCGCGGTCGCTGGGGATGTGGATCGACGGTTCGGAGTCGCTGTCGCGCACACGGGACGGCGAGCTGGTGTCGGACGACTCGTGGCTTCTGCTGCTGCACGCGGGTGTCGAGCAGGCGGAGTTCACGTTGCCGGCCGAGCGGTACGGCGACGACTACGAGCCGGTGCTGGACTCGAGCTCGCCGGACGGCAAGCCGGCCGAACCGGAGCCGCTCGACCCCGGCGAGAAGATCGTCCTGCCCGCCCGTTCGCTGCTGCTGCTGCGGGCCCGCCGCTGACCCATAGGGTGCGGTTATGCCGGTTCTTCCCGGTTGACCTGGTGAACTGGGGTTTTCCCGGATGCGTCCAGTTGGTGAGAGCGGTTGGGTCATGCCCGACGGCTATGACACCATTCAGGCATGACCCGGCCGCTGCTCTTCTGGCGTGACCGCACACTCGACCTGGCGAAGGTCAAGTTGTGCGGGTGTACCGCCGCGCGGCCCTGACCTGTTCTCAGTGGCCGCGTGCCGTGTCCTGACACCCGCACCCAGCCAGGAGATCCCCGATGACCGCGTCGCTGACCGACGTCGAAGTGCACCCCGAACTGCCCGAATTGTCCTCTTTGTTGCATCCGTCGCGGCTGTTGTGGACGCCGAGTGAGCTGCGTGACCTGACCACCCGGGTGGCGACCACGTTCGCGTCCTCTTTGCACTCGATCGTGCGATACACGACTCCGTCCCGGTGGTGGGCGCGGCTCGCGTTGACCGAGGGCGTCGAGCTGTGGCTGCTGTCGTGGGCGCCCGGGCAGCAGACCGAACCACACGACCACGGCGGCGCATCCGGGTCGTTCACCGTGCTGACCGGCGAGCTGGCCGAGTTCTACCGGTACCCCGGCGGCCCGATCCGCAGCCAGTCGCACGCTTCCGGCGCGGCGCTGGGCTTCGGCGCGGGCCGGGCGCACCAGGTGCTGAACCTCTCGCGCGCGAACGCCGCCAGCGTGCACGCGTACTCGCCGCCTCTCGTCCCCACCCGCGAATAT
>CBIMJO010001079.1:0-4201 GCA_966244135.1 uncultured Actinocrispum sp.
GTGCGATGATCCCGGTGCGCTTGGCGCCGATCCGGTCCACCAGCAGCCCCAGCAGTACCAACAGTCTGTACAGCAGCAATATCAGCAGCCTGTGCAGCCGCAATACCAGGCGCCGCAACCGCAGTACTACCAGCAGCCCCAATATCCGCAGCCGCAGTACCAACAGCCCGTGTACCCGCCACAACCCCAGCCGCAGTACGGGTATCCGCAGCCCGGATACCCGTACCCGCCACAGGGTTATCCGCCTAACCCCTACGGTCCTCGCTGAGCCGTGGGAACGCGCGCGGCTCAGCCAGTACCCGCTCCGCCCCGGCCGGGAGGAACGGCGTGAGTTCGTGCGCGATCGCCCGGCAGGCGCCGCCGAGCCGGGACAGTACCTCGTCCCGCTCGGAACCCTTGAGCTGCCAGGGTTTCGAGGTCTCGATCAGCTGGTTCGCCTCGGTGACCGCGTCGACGATCGCGCCGGTCGCGGCCTTGAAGTCGAACACCGCCAAGGCCGTGTCGATCTTTGCGGCCAATGTGGAACATACCCCGGACGAAAGTGAGACACGGCCCGGGGGAACGTGGGACACGGCTGGGATGGTTCCGCCGGACAGACCCCTGACCCGGTTGAAGAGGTTGCCGATGCCGTTGGCCAGTTCGGTGTCGGCCCGGTCGATCAGGCGTTCTTCGGTGAAGTCGGTCTGGCCCAGGCGGGCCGGTTCGCGCAGCAGCCACCAGCGCACGGCGTCCGTGCCGTACTTGGCCACCAGGTCCTTGGGGTGGGCGCCGTTGCCCAGGGTCTTGGAGATCTTCGCGCCGTCCACCGAGAGGTAGTCGTGCACGAAGATGGTGTCCGGTAAGGGAAGCCCGGCCGAGATCAGCAGCGCGGGCCAGTAGACCGCGTGGAAGCGGGTGATGCCTTTGCCGATCACGTGCGTCTTTTCCGCGTGCTGCCACCAGGTCTCGAACTCGCCGGGACCGTCCAGCGCGGTCACGTAGTTGGCCAGCGCGTCCCACCACACGTAGATCACCTGGGACGGGTCGTCCGGCACCGGGATGCCCCAGCCACCGGACCGCGCCGCCGGGCGGGACACGCTGATGTCCTGAAGCCCGGACCGGACAAAGGAAAGCACCTCGTTGCGGCGGGCCGCGGGCTCGATCCGGATGTGCTCCAACGCTTCCAGCACCCGGTCGGTGTACGCGGACAACCGGAAGAACCAGTTCTCCTCGCTCACCTCCTCGGGCACCGTGCCGTGCTCGGGACAGACCGGCTCGGTCACGAACTCCTCGCAGCCCAGGCAGTACAGCCCGGTGTACGACTTCAGGTAGAAGTCGCCGCGCGCCGCCGAGGCGCGCCACAGCCGTTCCACTCCTTCGGCGTGCCGCCGGTCGAAGCCGGTACGGATGAAGTCGTCGAAGGACAGGTCCAGCGATTCGCGCAGCGCTCGGAACCGCTCAGTGTTCTGCGCCACGAAAGCGCGCACGTCCAGGCCCGCTTCCCGGGCCGCGGTCACGTTCTTCAGCGCGTTGTCGTCCGTACCGGTCAGAAACCGCACGTCATCACCGCGCAGCCGCCGATGTCGGGCCAGCGTGTCCGCCTGGACCAGCTCCAGCGCGAAGCCGATGTGCGTTTCCGCGTTCACGTACGGGATCGCCGTGGTGATGTAGAAATGAGTCAAGGGACGCCTCCTCGTCGGCCGGCCGGGCCGGGAGGAGCGGGCCACCCGGCGCGAACCGGGTGGTTGATGCGACTTCAGCGCACGGCAACGGACCCCGGTAGGGGTCGCATCATGGCCAGCGTGACATTTCGCATAGGTCTCACAGGATACAGGGAGAATGCGTTCATGCCGACCACGTTCCGGGTCTCCACGACGACCCGGAGAGCGCATCCGACCATCCTGGCGGCCCTGCTGGCGATCAACGACGTGCCCGGTGCCGCGGTCGTGTACATCGACCCGGGCGAGTACGACGAGTCGTTCGTGATCGGCTCCGAGGTCGAGCTGCGGCCCACGGACGGGCCCGGGACCGTCACCATCAGCGCGTCCGACGGCGTCACCATCGAGTCCAACGGCCGGCTCGTGCTGTCCGACCTCAAGATCGTCAACCGCGGGCAGGCCGCGGTGAAGGTGAACGCCGGCCAGACCATCATCCAGAACTGCGACATCTGGGGGTATGGCAAGGCGTCCATTCAGGCGCTGTCCGGCAGTACGTTGAAGATGACGGAATGCGTGACGCACAACGGCCGCGTGTCGCTCACCGCCGCCAAAGGCACGCTCGTCCGCTCGGAGTTCCGCGACGCCGCGGACAACGCGATCGCGGTCGTCGACGGATCCGAGGCGCACGTGCGTGACTGCGTTATCGCCAACACCGGTCTGCTCGGCGTCCGCGTGCACAGCTCCACGGCCAAGATCTCCAAGTGCGAGTTCACCGGCACCGGCAGTGCCGCGATCAGCGTCGACACGCACTCGTCCGCGACCATCGCGGACTGCCGGATCCACGAGGTGCACTCGTACGGCATCCAGTTCAACCAGGCCAACGGCATCCTCGAGGACACCGTCGTGGTCGACGCCGAGACCGGGATCTGGGCCACCAACGGCGCCCGGCCGACCGTGCGGCGCTGCAAGATCGAGGACGCGCGGGACGCGGGCGTGTACGTGGACGACCGGGCCGGCGGCGAGTTCACCGACCTGGAGGTGCTCAAGGCCGGCAACGCGGGGTTCGCGGTCGGCAAGATGGGCACGCCCGAGGTGTACGGCCTGCAGGTGGACCAGACCGTGACCGGCGTGCTGATCGCCGAGAGCAAGGGCAAGTTCAGCGCGGTCACCGTGGAGAACTCCGACGTCGGCATCAAGGTCCGCGAGCGCGGCACCGCCGAGTTCACCGACACCCGGCTGAGCCACTGTGAGTACGGCCTGGAGGTGCACGGCTACAGCTCCACGGCGTCGATGGCCGAGTCGCGGATCGAGGACATCAAGTCGGCCGGTGTGTATGTCGGCGACGACGGCCGCGCGACCCTGTCGGACTGCGTGATCGAGCGGGCGCTGGGCGGCGGGATGAACGTCAGCGGCGGCCGGATCACCGCCAAGGACACCCAGGTGATCGAGGCCGGGATCGGCGGCGTGTACGTGCGCGAGAAGGGCTCGCTGGTCGCCGAGCGGCTCAGCGTCACCAAGTCGCACGGCTACGGGCTGTGGGCCAAGAACGAGGCCTGGCTGGACGTGTCGTCGAGCGTGTTCACCGACAACGAGGGCGACGGCGTGCTGGCCACCGACCAGAGCACCGGCCAGCTCGTCTCCAGCGTCGTGACCGGCAACAGCCGGGACGTCGTGGTCACCAGCACCGTCCGGGTCGAGACCGAGACCACCAAGCCCGCCATCGTCACCGACACCGCCGCGCTGGCCGAACTGGAGGAGCTGATCGGCCTCGCGGCCGTGAAAAAACAGGTCCGCACCCAGGTGAACCTGATCCGGGTGGGCCAGCAGCGCACCAAGGCCGGGCTGCCCGCGCCGGAGACCAGCAGGCACCTGATCTTCTCGGGACCGCCCGGCACCGGGAAGACGACGGTCGCCCGGCTCTACGGGCGGATCCTCGCCGGGCTGGGCGTGCTGGAGAAGGGGCAGGTCATCGAGGTGTCCCGGGGCGACCTCGTCGGCCAGTACCTGGGCTCGACCGCGGACAAGACCCGGGCGACCTTCGAGCGGGCGGTCGGCGGGGTGCTGTTCATCGACGAGGCGTTCGCCCTGTCGCGGGTGTTCGGCGCCAACTCCGACTTCGGCCAGGAGGCCATCGACGAGCTGGTCAAGCTGATGGAGGACCGCCGCTCCGAGGTGGTGGTGATCGCCGCCGGGTACACCGACGAGATGAAGTCGTTCCTGGACATGAACCCCGGCCTGAAGTCGCGGTTCTCCCGGGTGATCGAGTTCCCGCCGTACAACCCGGAGGAGCTGGCCTGGATCTTCGAGCACCAGGCCGGCAAGAACCACTACGAGGTGCACAAGGACGTCCGCGGCATGGTCCAGCGCAACTTCGAGCGCCAGGACGGCCACGGCAACGCCCGGGACGCCCGCAACCTCCTGGAGGCCATGATGGAACGGCACGCCGAGCGCCTCGCCGACATCCCGGACCCCACTCGCGACGAACTGCTGTGGCTGTTGCCCTCCGACTTCCCGGACGATGACACGGATCACAGGTCACCTGCGTAGCCTCTGGCTCCGCTCGC
>CBIMJO010001080.1:0-4195 GCA_966244135.1 uncultured Actinocrispum sp.
GAACACAGTCGCGGCGTTGCGTGCGCCCATCACGTCCGCGAGCCGTCCCGCGGGGACGCTCACGAGCATGCCGAGAGCGGCGGCGATGGTCATCCCGAGACCGACCTGTGCCGCGGGAATGCCCACGGAGCGCGTGAAGAACAGCACGGAGACCGACACGAGCACGCCGTTGCCGATGGTCCTGGCCAGGTTGCTCGCGGCGAGGACCCGGATGGGGCCCTGGTCCGGGATCAGATGCCGGAGAAATGACGGCACGGTGTTCCTACTTTCCTTGCGAGGGCTCGATGTTCAGCAGGTCGCGGAGCGCGCCCCGGTCGACCTTCCCGTTGGCGTTGAGCGGAAGGGCCGGCAGGTGGCGGTAGCGGCGGGGCACCATGTGGACCGGAACCCTCTTGCGCAGCCAGTGCAGGAACGCCGGCGGCTCGACCGGAGCGCCGGTGTGGAAGCCCGCCAGCTGGGTGTCGTCGCCCTCCCGCACCGCGATCACGACGGCCTGCGAGACGTCCGGGTGGTCTCGCATGGCGGCCTCGACCTCCCCGAGTTCCACCCGGTAGCCGCGGATCTTCACCTGGTTGTCCAACCGTCCCAAGTGGACCCAGTTGCCGGACTCGAGCCGGACCCGGTCGCCGGTGCGGTAGTAGTGCTCGGGCGTCAGCGGTGCGCGGCCGTCGTAGACCACCGCCGTCGTGCCGTCGAACGTGAGGAACCGGCCCGTGTTGTCCTCGGTGTCGAGATATCCGTCGAACCGCTGGGAACCGCGCACGCACAGTTCGCCTTCCGTGGCGGGCAGTCCGTTCTCGTCGAGCACGAGGTGCTCGAGGAAGTCGTAGACCGGGCCGATCGGCACCGTGGCGTTCGATGGGCGCGGCCACTCCGGTGGATCACCGGGCAGCCTGTACTCGGTGCACGCCACGGTCAGCTCGGTGGGCCCGTAGACGTTCTCGATCACCGAGTCCGGAGCGACCGCGTGCCAGGCCTCCGCTTGTGCGAGGGTGAGCTGTTCACCGATGAACACGCTGTAGCGCAGGCCAGGCACCTGACCGGTGGGCAGATTGCCCAGCTCGGCGCTGACCGACACCACCGACGGCACCGAGAACCAGTGCGTGATGCCGTGGCCGGCGAGGTAGGCGACCGGGGTGAGCAGCTCGTTGCGTTGCGGGGCGACGAGAGTGGCTCCCGCTCCCCAGGTGACGAACAGGTCGAAGACCGAGGGGTCGAAGGTCAGGTCGAAGGTGTGCGACATCCGGTCGCCGGGCCGCACGCCGTAGCGCTCGATGTTGTGCGCGATGTACGGCGAGAGGTTGCGGTGCCGGATCGGCACGCCCTTCGGCCGGCCGGTGGACCCCGAGGTGAACAGCACGTACGCGACGTCGTCGGCCGACACGTCGTGGCGGGGCAGGTCGTCCTCCGCCACGCCGGTGTCCGTGACCTCCGCGTCGGTCAGCTGCAGGATCGTGGGGACCAGCTCGTCCAGCTCGCCGTCCCGTTGGGCCGCACCGGACTCGTCGAGCAGGATGACGTCGGCGCCGGCCAGCTCGCAGACCAGCCGGTTGCGCTGCTTGGGATTGCCCGGGTTGAGCGGCGTGACGGCGGCGCCCAGCCGCAGCGCGGCGAGGTATCCGGTGAAGGCGACCATGCTGCGCGCGGCGAGCAGGGCCACCCGCTGCGGCGGCTTGCCGTGCTCGCGCAGGATCCGGTCGGCCAGGGACAGCACCCGGCGATGCAGTTCCGCGTAGGTCACCGCGGTTCCGTTGATCTCCAGCGCCGGCCGGCCGGGACAACGGCGCACCGACGCGGCGAACCACTCGTACAGCGTGGTGACGCTGAGATCCGGCGCGGTGACCGTCATGGTGGCCGGGTCCGGTTGCCGGCACGGCACCAGATGCAGCCGCTGGAAGCCCTCGATGTCCGGCATCGCGGGCAGCTCGGCGAGGCATTCGCACGCTGGTTCGCCGAAGCCGGCGAACCGGTAGGTGACCTCCATGATCCGGTTGCGGTCGGTCCGCCGGAAGTCGGCGACCAGGTGCACACCCGCGCGGGCGGCCTGGTCGGTCAGGCGGCTCAGGATGACCGCGCCCGCACCGAAGGAGACCACCCGGCACGAGGTCGCGAGCAGTTTCAGGTTCCACACCCGGTCGTGCTTCTCCACCAGCACGACACCCACCGCGCCGTGCGGGCCGAACCGGTCGGTCAGGGTGGCGACCAGGACCTCGTGACGCGGGTCGGCGATCAGCTCCCGCAGGTCGGCGTCCGAGTAGTGCACACCGGTGGCGTTCATCTGGCTGGTGCGCAGGGTCAGCTCCTCGACCCGGGACAGCTCCTCACCGCCGGCCCGCCGGATGTCCAGCCGCAGGTCGAGCGACCGCAGGAAGTCCTCGTCGGCACCGGTGTACTCCGCCCGGGCAGCGTCACGGTCGAAGCCCGCCTGGTACATCTGCCTGCGGCGGCGCGCGTCGACGGTCACCACGTCCGGGGTGAACTCGGGCAGGCCTGGCAGCGACAGCGCCTGCCCGGCGTCGTAGCACCGGACCTCGGGGAGGTGGAACCGCACCTCGGCGCGCTCGGCCGGCTGGTCGTCGATGAACGCGATGGTGGTGTGCGCGAAGTTCAGCGCCTCGGCGATCGACCGGATCGACGCGGACTTCGGTCCCCAGCCGATCCGGGGGTGCACGAAGTACTCGGCGATGCCCAGTTTCTCCAGCCGTTCCCACGCCTGGTCGTGGTCGTTGCGGCTGGCGATGGACTGCAGCACGCCCCGCGAGTCCAGTTCGGCGACGACGTCGCGGATCTCGTCGGGCAGCTCGACCTCGCCGTCCTCGAGCAGCACGCCGCGCCACAGCGTCTGGTCGAGGTCCCAGACCAGGCACTTGACCGTCGGCAGTTCCTCGTTGCCCGGCACGGATCCGTCTCCCTCGCTGCGAATCAGACTTCCCACAACGTCACCGTCCACGCGGCGACCGGGCTGTTGTTCAGCACCAGCACCAGATCCCCGGCCGAGACCTCGCCGCCGGCCAGCAGCCGGTCGAGGTTCAGCACGACGTCCATCGCACCGAGATGGCCCAGCTCGGCCAGATGGCGGCCGCACACCGGGTTGATCGACAGGCCCAGCAGGGCCTCGTAGAACTCGTAGGCACTCGCGGTGACGTTCTGCATGAGCGTGGCGGCCACGTCCGCCTTGCCCACGCCCGCATCGGCGAGGACCTCGTCCACCAGCCGGTCCAGCCGCTTCTGGCTGTGCATGGCCAGTTCGAAGCGGTAGCGATCCGGGTCCTGGCACTCCTCGCGCCACTCGTACCAGGGAGCCTGTTTGTAGTCCACCCGGAACAGGTCGTTGAAGCCGCCGTCGGTCTGCATCCGGTGCGCGCGCAGGACCGGGCGGCCGCCGCGGACCATCGTCATGGCGTAGGCCCCGTCCCCGATCACCGTGACCGGGTAACGAATCCGGTCCGCTCCGGTCGGCCGGCTGGCGTGGGCGATCAGCACGCAGTCGCGGGCGGGGTCGGCGGCCAGCAGGTCGCGTGCCAGCGCCCAGGCCGCGCTGGAGCCCGCGCACCCCAGACCGTCCACAGTGAACGAGAAGGCGGCGGCGAGCCCGGTGAGATCCTGCACGGCCGCCGAGTCCGACCCGAGCAGGACCTCCGGCGAGCGCGCACCGACGAGCATCAGCACGTCCGGCTGGACGTCGGTGCCCGAGAGCAGTTCCCGGCAGGCCCGGGCGGCGAGACCGGTGGTCGGTTCGTCGTCGAAGACGGCGACACTGTCCACACCGGACGTACGCGCGAACTCGGCCTCGTCGTGCGTCAACGCCGCGAACTCGGGCAGGTCGGTCACCTTCGCCCGGCCGTCCGGCAGGACACAGTGGATGGCCCCGATCCCGATGCTCCCGGTCATGCGGTCACCGCCAGGGCGTGCTCGGCGAGCAGCAGCTGGCAGATCTCGTTGCTGCCCTCGATGATCTCCATCAGCTTCGCGTCCCGGTACGCGCGGGCCACCACGTGCCCGTCCGTGGCGCCGGCGGACGCGAGCACCTGCACCGCGGCGGACGCCCCGCGAGCGGCATGACCGGCCGACACGTGCTTGGCCAGCACAGCCGCCGTGACCATGTCCGGCGAACCCTCGTCCCAGCAACGGCTGGCGTGCCCGCAGGCGTGGGTCGACACCTGCTCGGCGACCAGCAGCTCGGCCAGGTGCCGGC
>CBIMJO010001081.1:0-4194 GCA_966244135.1 uncultured Actinocrispum sp.
CGGGCGAGTGGCGGATCGCGCTGAAGCGGGTCGACCTGATCAACTGCGACGGTATCCAGGACTGCTACGAGGTGTTCCTGTGACGACCGCCGTCCTCGCGCTCCATTACCAGAACGAGGTGCTGCACCCCGACGGCCGGGTGGAAAAGATCATCGCGGGCGACCACGCGTGGGAGTACGAACTGTCCCGGCCGCCGCAGCACGAGTACACACTGGACACTCCGCTCGAAACACTGGTCGGCGATCCGGCGGTCTGGCGTGCGGTCTCGGCCGTGTTCGGCCGGCACCTCCCCCACGTCCCGATCGACGGCACCACCCCAGGTGTCTCACTCAATACTGTGCTCGGGTACTTCCCGGAGACGCCGGCCGAACTGGTATCCGACCTCGTCGCCGCAATCGGCGGCGGCAAGCACGCCAGCCACTGAAAGGCCTTCGTCTTGCCTTCCCGACCGCCCTACCGTGACATGCCGCTGCCGGTCGGCGACCGGGTCGCGGACCTGCTCGGCCGGACGACCCTCGAAGAGAAAGCCGCGCAGCTCACCGCACCCACGGCCCCGGCGGTCGACGTCCACCATCCGCCTTCCACCGGGTGGGGCGGCGTCGTCGCCGCGCTGGCGAGCGTCGAAGCGTCCCCGCGCGAGATCGCCGCGCAATCAACGAGCTGCAGCGCAAGCACGTCGAGGACACCCGGCTGGGCATCCCCTTCTCGTCGCCGAGGACGCTCTGGTCGGCCTGAAGATGCACGGCGCGACCGTGTTCCCCGACGCGATCGCCCAGGCAGCCGCCTGGGACCCGGAAGGCGTTCTCGGCCTCAGGGTGAGCCGCTACGCTTCCGGCGCGCGTAGTCCGTGGTCGGCACCCGAGGATGCCTCAGCAACGTGCGTCTTCAGCGATAGGGCGCTGTCCACGGCCTTCTCCCGCGGCAACCAGGTCCCCGCGCCGAGTGCTTTGCGCAGCAGCAAGAAGTCGGCGGGGTTGTTGACGCATTCAGCGGCGACCAGCCGATCGCCGCGGTACCGCAGGACGGTCATCCGCCCGGGCCGGCCGTCCGGGCGGATCACGATGTCGTCGTCCGCGCGGGCCAACCCGGCGATCTGGAGCTTGAGCGGTCCCTGGTCCGACCAGAACCACGGCACGCTCCGGTACAGCCGTGGCTCGCCGAGGAGAGTGGTCGCGGCGGCCTTGGCCTGCTCGACGGCGTTGTCCACGCTCTCCAGCCGCAACCGCAGCGCGGAATACGGCGACGGGTCGGGCAGATTCGCGCAGTCCCCCACAGCCAAGGTGCGGCCGTCCGAGGCGAGCGAGTGCTCGTCCACGACGATGCCGTTGTCGCAGGCAAGACCCGCGGCACGCGCGAGATCGTCCCGGGGACGCGCGCCGACGCCGATCAGAACCAGCTGGGCGGGCAGTTCCCGGCCGTCTTCCAGCACGACCGCGCTGACGGCACCCTCACCACGCAACCGACGGGGTCGCACCCCGGTGAGGACCCGCACGCCGGCCGCACGGTGTGCGGACTCGACGAAGCCGGCCGTGGCGGTACTGACGATCCGGTTCATCAACGCGGGCGCCGCCTCCACCACGCTGGTCCGCGCCCCCGAAGCGGTCGCGGTGGCGGCCACCTCGAGGCCGATGAACCCGCCGCCGATCACGACGAGGTCGGTGACGGTCGCCAGGCGCCGGGCGAGGATCTCGGCGTCCCGGACGTCCCGGAGCATCACGACTCCGTCGAGATCGGCACCGTCGATCGGCAGTCGCCGCGGTTCTGCCCCGGTGGCCAACACCAGACGATCGAACGGCCACCGCCGTCCCGAAGCCGAAACCGCCTCTTCGCCGGCGAGGTCCAGGTATGCGATCTGCTCGTCGAGGACGAGGTCGATTCCCTGATCCGCGTAGAAGGCCGACGTGCGCAACGCGAGGGATTCGACCGTGGCCTCACCCTTGAGGAACGCCTTCGACAGCGGTGGACGCGCGTAGGGCGCATGCGGTTCCCGCCCGATCAGCGTGATCGGACCGGCCCAGCCGAGCTCCCGCGCACTACTCGCCACCTGGACACCTGCCTGTCCCGTGCCGACGACGAGCAACCGACCGCTCACAGCTGCGCTTCCGGGACGGTCACCCGAACTTCCTGGCCATCGGCGAGGACCAGCTGGCACGAGAGCCGGGAGTTGTCCTCGCGTTCGGTGGCCGCGCAGTCGAGCATCTCGTCCTCGTCCTCGCTGACCGGTGCGAAATCGTCGGCGTTGTCTTCGGCGAGGAAGACGTGGCAGGTGGCGCACGAGAGCGCACCGCCGCATTGGCCGACGATGCCGCTGACGCCATTGCGGACCGCGGTCTGCATGACCGAGTCCCCGGCGACGGCTTCGATGACGGTCTCGGCGCCGTCGGACTGGGTGTAGAAGACCTTGGGCACGGGATTCACCAGGCGATGGGGAGGTCGGTCATGGGCTGGGTGAGGACGTCGCGGTGGACCACCGGCTCGCCGGCCAGCCGCAGGGTCGGGATGCGCTTGAAGATCTCGGCCAGTCCGACCTGCATCTCCATGCGGGCCAGCGGCGCGCCCAGGCAGTGGTGCAGGCCGTGGCTGAGCATCAGGTGCGGGTTGTCCTTACGGGTGATGTCGAAGCGACCCGGGTCCTCGATGGCCTCGGGGTCGTGGTTGGCGGAGCCCGGATCGATGCTGACCGCCTCACCTTTGGCGATGAGCTGACCGTCCACGACGACGTCCTCGGTCGCCACGAACGGCACCAGCCCGCCCCCGCCGCCCACTGGACCGCCGAGTGAGAACGCGCCGTGCCGGAGCACCTCTTCGGCGGCGGTCGGGGCCAGGCCGTCGGGGTCGGTGAGGAACAGTTCCCGCTGCTCGTCGGAGTGCAGCAGCGACATGACGCCGGTGGTCAGGAAGTTGGCGGTGTTGTCGAAGCCGCCGACGATCAGGATGAACGCGATGGGCAGGATTTCCGCATCGGTCAGCGTCTCGTCCTTCTCGCGAGCATGGGCCAGCGAGCTGAGCAGGTCGTCCTGCGGCTCCTCGCGCCGCTGCGCGATCAGGTCGGTCATGTACGCCGCCAGCTCACCCATGTCGGCGGCGACCTCCTGCTCTGACTTCCCGGCCACCGCCATCGTCGACGAACTCCACCGCTCGAACTTCTCCCGGTCGGCCGACGGCACGCCGAGCAAGGAGCTCAACATCTCGATCGGCAGCGGCACGGAGTACTCGTCGATGAGGTTGCGGACGCCGCCACGGGCCAGCATGCCGTCGATCAGTTCGCTGGCGAAGGCGACCGCGGAGGCACGCATGTCCCGCACCCGGCGCGGCGAGATCGCCTTCTGGACCAGCTTGCGCAGCTTCGTGTGCTGGGGCGGGTCCTCGAACTGCAGCGTCGTGCGCAGGAAGTCGGGGAACGGCACGAAGAACGGCACGACCCGCTCGCCGGTCCGGAACGGCTCCCGGACGAACCGGCGGTCGGCGAGGATCGTCCGTGCGGCCTGGTTGCGGTGGACGATCCAAACGTCGCCGCCGTAGGGCATGGTCGTCTTGGTCATCGGGCGGTCGGCCATGAGCCTCTTGAGGTGCTCGATCGCGTCCGCCGGCGGCAGCGGCGCGAACGGGAACTCGGTGCCGGCGGTGGTGGTTTCGGTCATCGGATTCTCCGTGCGTCAGGTGGAATGGGGGACGGCGACGGTCGTCGGCTGGGCGTCGGGGGTGATGGCCATGACCTCGTCGAAGCGCTCGGCCACGGTCTCGACGGTCAGGGCGGGGTCGTGGATGCCGGCGGTGGTCACCACGGCCAGGCGGTTCACCGCGCCGCCCGCAGCGTTGAAGACTTCGCCGGTCACTTGGCAGGCCGGGTGGGCGAGGAAGGCGACCACCGGTGCGACGTGTTCGGGCAGCAACTGGGTGCGCAGGTAGGCCATGACCTCCGGGGACAGCGACTCGGCCGCGTTCTCGGCCATGCGTGTGCCTGCTCCGGGCGCCACGGCGTTGACGAGGATGCCGTGCTCGGCGCCTTCGACGGCGAGGTTGCGGGTCAGCGAGAAGACCGCGCCTTTGGAGCTGCCGTAGTGGGTCATCAGCGGGTTGCCCAGCATCGCGGCGGAGACCGTGTTGACTACGCGTCCGCTGCCCGAGGCGATCAGGTGCGGCCACGCCGCCCGGCACACGAACAAGGAGCCGAAGAAGTGGACGTCGAGGTAG
>CBIMJO010001082.1:0-4193 GCA_966244135.1 uncultured Actinocrispum sp.
GGTGTGCAGGAACTCCATGTGCCGCCGGCCGTTGAGGTCGTACGGGTGGTACACGCTGTCGCCGGTCCCGTCGAACTCCAGCGGCGCGATCTTGAACAGCCGGCAGAGGGTGCGGTTGAACACCGGGGTCACCCGCATCCATTTCTGTCCCAAGTGGACAGACGTGAGGCAGTGGTAGTGGAACACGTCGCCGCCCACCAGGTCCCGCAACCGGGGCGACGTCAGGTGGTTGCGCACGTCGGTGAGCACCAGGCGGGCCGGGATACCGCACGCGCGCAGGGCCGCCGCGTAGACAATGGACTTGTGCAAGCACATCCCGGATCCGGCGCGCAGCACCTGGCTGGCCCGCAGGCCTTCCCGGGACAGGTCGGCGCCGTACACCTCGTAGCGGATCTCGTCGCGCACCGCGTAGTAGAGCGCGACCGCGCGCCGCTCCGGTGCCTCATCCGGGTCCGGCGCGACCCGATCGACGAGCGCGGTGACCTCGGGTGCGTTGTGATCCAGGAACTCGGTCGGCGCCAGGGTGAGTGCGGTGGCGGCTGTCATGACACTCCCAGCATGGAGCTGATCCGGTTGCGCTGGATCTCCGAGGTCCCCGAGTAGATGGTTCCGGCGACCGCGTTGCGCAGGTCCTTCTCCAGGCCGTACTCGGCCAGGTAGCCGTAGCCGCCGAAGATCTGCACAGCGGCCATCGCGGAGGCCACGTTCTGCTCGCTGGCCACCAGCTTGGCGATGGCCAGGTCAGTGGTGACGACGCGCCCCTCGGCCACGCCCGATGCCGTGTCGTACAACCACTTCCGGGTCGTCTCGACACCGATCTTCATGTCCGCCAGCTTGTGCGCGACACCCTGGTAGGTCCCGATCGGAGCGCCGAACTGGGTCCGGGTGCGGGCGTAGTCCACACACCGTTCCAGCCGGTGCTGCATCTCACCCAGGTTGATCACGAAGGAGCACAGGATCTCCCACTTCATGACGTGGTCCAGGACGAGGAAGCCGCCACCGGCCCGGCCGACGACCTGGGAGGCGGGAATCCGGCAGTCGTCGAAGAACAGCTCGGTCAGCGGCGAGGTGCGCAGCCCCATCTTCGGGATGGGATTGCCGATGGTCAGGCCCGGCGTGCCGCGCTCCACGAGGAACGCGGTGATGCCGAGCGGGCCGCCGTCCGGATGCGTGCGGGCGTAGACGGTGAACAGGTCGGCGACCGCGCCGTTGCTGACGAACGCCTTGCTGCCGTTGAGGACGTACTCATCCCCGTCCCGGATGGCTCTGGCGCGCATGGAAAGCGCGTCGGACCCGCCGTCCGGCTCGGTGATCGCGTGGGCACCGATCCGGTCACCGGAGCAGATCGCCGGCAGGTAACGCTGCTTCAGCTGGTCCGAACCGAACCGCTGCACCGGGATCCCGGTGCTGACGATGTGGGTGGACGCGCAGAAGTTCAGCCCGCCGTCCCGGCAGCCGTAGCCGAGGCCCTCCAGCAGGTACATGGTGGTCAGCAGGTCCTGGCCCAGGCCGCCCCACCGCTGGTCGAACGGCAGCCGCAGCAGGCCGCACTCCTGCAGGAGTTTCCACTTGTCCCAGGGAAAGGCGCTCTCGGCGTCCTGCTCGACGTGCCCGGCCGACAGTGCGTCGTACCACTCGGCGAGCCCGGCCCGCAGGGCGCGGGCCTCTTCGTTCCACTCGATCACGGTGGGTTCCTGTCTCAGTAGTGTGAGAACTCTGCCGAGTCCAGGTCGTGTACCTCGTCACCGCGCAGTGCCGGGGAGAACACGCACACAAGGCGCATGTCCTCGTCCGGTGCGGCGACGAGGAAGTGCGCGTCGTGGCGGTCGAGGGCGTAGAGCGTGCCGGGCACGATCGGGTGCGAGTCCCCGTCGACCTCGACGACCTCTCCGCTGCCGGAGATGCAGTAGCAGGCCTCGAGGTGGTTTCGGTACTCCAGCCGGGACTTGGTGCCGGCACGCACGATCGTGTCGGTCATCGTGTAGCCCATGCCGTCCGAGGCCAGCAGGAACCGGCGGCTCAACCCGTTGCCCCACTCGACGGTCTTGGCCTGCTCGAGGTTGCGGACGATCATCGTGTTCCTCCCTGTTGTGTCAGCTGCCCGGCGGTGACCGGCTGCAGCGAGCGTGCGAACCGCGCGAGTTCCGCCGCGGGGTCCAGGTTCTCGATCAGGGCCTGCTCCACCCGCTCGACCGTGGCACTGCCGATCACCGCGGCGTCCGCGCCGATCTCGCCGAGCGCGAGCAGGTCCGCCCGGTCCCGGACCCCGAAGCCGACCGCGACCGGTGCGGCCGCCTGGGTCTTCAGGTCCCGCAGGACGGGAGCCAGGTGGTCGAACCCGCCGGACGCGCGGACGCCGGTCCGGCCATAGCGCGCGACGAGGTACACGTACGCGGTGCCGTGCCGGGCCGCCTCGGCGCGTACCTCTGGGCTCGAAGTGGCATAGCAGGTGGTGACCAGCGGCAGGCCCCGGACCGCCGCACCGTCCACAAGGGACGGCCGCAGCCGGGGCGGCAGGCCGTGCACCAGCAGCCCGTCGGCCGCCGAGTCGGCGACCCGGGCGAGGAAGTCGGGCAGCGGTTGCGGCCGCACGGAATGGCCCCAGTCGGTGAGCAGCGCGATGCGCAGGTGGCGCAGCTCGTGGCGGACACCGCGGATGAAGCTCAGGACGGCCTCGAGGTCCACGCCGGTCGCCAGTGCCCGGTCCGCGGACTCCCGGATGACCGGTCCGTCAGTGACCGAGTCCGGGAACGGCACGGCCAGTTCCAGGCAGTCCACGCGCAGTTCGTCCAGCGCGCGCACGACGTCGGCGAGACGGTCCAGCGGCGGGTCACCGGCGTTGAGGAACAACGCCAGACCCGGCTCGCCGGACCGGCTCCGGCCCGCGAAGAACCCGTGCTCAGCCATGCCGATCACCGGCCGCGGCCACCGTCGAGTTGCTTGTCGAGTTGCTTGTGGAATTGCGCAGCCGCTCGACGAGCCCGGCCGCCGCGCCACTGTCCACGGCCTCGTGCGCGGCGTTCACCGCAGTCGGCCAGTCGGTCTCCCGGCCGGACAGCAGCGCGAGCGCCGCGGCGTTGAGGCACACGGTGTTCACCGCCGTGCGCGGTGCGTTTCCCTTCAGGAGCGCGAGGAAGTTCTCGGCCACTGAGTCGTCAGCGGGCCGCAGGTCGGCGAGTTCCTGGCCGGTGGCCGGACCGTCCGGTTCGACGGTGAAGTCCGTGCCGGTGGCGCTGTCGTAGACCGTGTTGGCGGCGAAGCTGAGCAGCTCGTCGGCGCCCAGATCGTTGCTGCACAGCCAGATCCGGCTGTCCGGCCGGCGCGCGGCCAGCCCGCGCAGCTGCGCCAGGTGGGTCCGGTCGGACACACCGGTGAGCTGGGCGGACACCGGGACCGCGGCCAGGAACGGGCCGATCGAGTTGATGAACCGGCCGATGGTGCGCAGGCTCATCGGCAGCACCGCACGGGCCAGTGCGGTGAGCTCCACCGGATAGACGAACTGCCCGGCGAAGCCCACGCCGTGCCGCTGGAGCTGGTCGCCCAGCTCGTCGTACGAGCGGGCCGGGCGGACCCCGAGCCGGTCGAGCAGGTCGACCGAGCCGATCCGGCTGGACATGCCGCGCGAACCGGTCTTGACCACCGGGACGCCCATCGCCGCGGCGACGAACGCGGCCGCGGTGGAGATGTTCACCGTCCTGGGCCCGCCGCCGGTGCCGACCACGTTGACCGCGCCGGGAAAGCGCGGCACCGGACCGGGCCGCCGCTCCTCCAGCGTGGCCACCACGGCGTCCACAGTGGAGGGATGCGGCATCCGGGCGGACAGCGCGGTGAGCACGGCGACGGCCTCCCCGCCACCGGCCTCGCGCCGCCGCACCCGGTCCCAGAAGGACCGGAACGCCTCGGCGCCGACCGGTGCGCTCCCGTCGAGCAGCGCGGCTACCAGCTCGGACATGTCAGACCGAGCGCGCGGGCGTGGAGACCCGGACGATGAAGTCGCTGATGGCCGCGATCGACCGGAAGGCGTCCGGCTCCAGCTCGATGTCGTCGACCGCGAGGTCGAAGCGGTTCTCCAGCCAGGCGATCACCTTGAGCAGGCCGAGGCTGTCGATCACGCCTCCGGCGAGCAGGTCGTAGTCGGCGGCCAGCGAATCAGCGGATACGTCGGGCAGGAACTCCTCGACGACGAACCGTCT